>JAQBNV010000063.1 GCA_028288395.1 Adhaeribacter sp.
TTCTATATTTGCAGTCCCAAATAAAAATATCTAGTTGAGATGGCTAAAAAAGGCAACCGCGTACAGGTAATAATGGAATGTACGGAGCAGAAGACTACCGGTGTACCCGGTACATCCAGATACATCACCACCAAAAACCGTAAAAATACACCCGAGCGTTTGGAAAAAAAGAAATATAATCCAAACCTGAAAAAAGTAACTTTACATAAAGAAATTAAATAACCATGGCGAAGAAAGTAGTTGCGACCCTGAAAACCGCTACCGGTAAGGACTGGGCAAAAGTAATAAAAGCAGTGAAGTCCGAAAAAACCGGCGCTTACACCTTCCGGGAAGAAATGGTACCGGTTGATAAAGTGCAGGATTTTTTGGCGGCCAAATAATTCTGCCGGATATCTTTTAAGAATATCAGGAAGTCCCGTTTTTACCGGGACTTTTTTGGTTTGTAGATTTTTTTAGTGATTTTACGTTTTATTCGCGTACAGCAGAGCACTTATGGGTATTTTTGATTTCTTCAGTAAAGAAAAAAAGGAGTCGCTGGATAAAGGGCTGGAAAAAACCAAAACCAGTTTTTTTGACCAGTTGAGCAAGGCCGTAGTTGGCAAATCCAAAGTAGATGAGGAGGTGCTCGACGACCTGGAAGAAATGCTCGTACATGCTGATGTGGGCGCGGAAACCACTATCCGGATTATTAAACGTATCGAAGACCGCGTGTCACGCGACAAATACGTGGGTACCAGCGAACTGGACCAGATTTTACGCGAAGAAATAGCCGCCCTGCTTGAAGAAAATAATTCGGGCCAGGATACAAACGAATTTACGCTGCCCACCGGTATCAAGCCTTACGTAATCATGGTGGTGGGGGTAAATGGTGTGGGTAAAACCACCACCATCGGTAAGCTGGCCGGGCAGTTTCGCAAAGCCGGAAAAAAAGTGGTGCTCGGCGCCGCCGATACTTTCCGGGCTGCTGCCGTGGATCAGCTTATTATCTGGGGCGACCGGGTAGGCGTACCCGTTATTTCGCACGGCATGAACACCGACCCTGCTTCGGTAGCTTTTGATGCCGTGAAGCGTGGCGTAGAGATGGAAGCCGACGTGGTAATTATTGATACCGCCGGCCGCCTGCACAACAAAGTAGGCCTCATGAATGAGCTCACGAAAATAAAGAGGGTGATGCAGAAATTTATCGATGCCGCCCCGCACGAAGTGCTCCTGGTATTGGACGGGAGCACCGGCCAGAACGCCGTGCAGCAGGCCCGCGAATTTACCAAAGCTACCGACGTAACGGCCCTGGCCATTACCAAACTCGATGGCACGGCCAAAGGTGGCGTGGTTATTGGTATCTCGGATGAGTTTAAAATACCCGTAAAATATATTGGTGTGGGCGAAAAAATTGAAGATTTACAGGTATTTAACAAACATGAATTCGTTGATTCGCTATTTACCAAAGCCAGATAATTTATCCGCCACAACATGAATATTTTAGCGCAACTAATGGTGAGCCTGGTGTTACTGGCCTGTGCCGGCGCCCGGACGCAAAACCCGCCCGTGAGTCAGGGTATTCTGGGTACGGTAAGTGTGGTCGAAGGCAATAGGATGCCTGGTCCCGGCCGTAAAAATTCGGAGCGCGATGCGGAGTCTGAAAAAATAAGCCCCCGCGAAATATTTGTGTACGAATTAACAAACCTGAAACAGGTGCAGGTGAAAGGTCCTTTTTACAGCAACATACAAACCAAGCTAGTAGCCAAAGTAACCACCGGCGCCGATGGTTTATTTCGGGTGTCGCTGGCCCCGGGCCGCTATTCAGTTTTTTCGAAAGAGCCGAACGGCTTGTTTGCCAACCGCCTTGACGGTGAAGGCAATATTTACCCGGTCGTGGTAACCGAAAACCGCCTGACTTTGATTGATTTTATGGTGGATTATAACGCCAGTTATTAAAAATAGCTGATCCGGGTTCGTTTTTCATTGCCTTTTTCTACCGCAAGCTAAAATTTTATTTACACCTGCCTTTTATTTTTTGTCAGCTCTTTGCCCGTATTTTATATCAGAACAGCTGCATTTAAGTACTTTTGAAGGTATTTAGAAGCAATAGTTTGCATACAATTAATATTAAATATTAAATATTAAATAATGCAGCCGGTACTAACGCCAGCATCTTTCCTGATGTTGCCTTCTTCCGGCCTCTGACCCTTCAGATTATTATTTGCTGTTTATGGCCAGAGGCCAGATGAAAGTAGACACAGGCGAGGCACCCGCGCCAGAACCACCGCGTAGTGAAATCTGCCAAAGCATCCGTTTAATATAATTCTGGAATAAATTTTATCTCCAGCATAAATAAGTTAGGGCATTAACCGCAGTCATTCTTTTATTCCCTAAACAAATTGTACCTTTGCGCATTATTTCGCCAGCGAACCATTCTGAATGCCAATCGGTTTAGAAGAATACTTGTTAATGCCATTTTGCCAAAAGATACGTGAAAGTAAGAAGCTTAAAAAAAGATAAGGTAAACGTTATAACCCTGGGTTGTTCTAAAAACCTGGTAGATTCCGAAGTGCTGATGGGGCAGTTGCGGGCCAACGATATGGCCGTGGTGCACGAGTCGGAGAAAGACGATGCCAATATTATTATTATCAACACCTGCGGTTTTATCGATAATGCCAAGCAGGAATCCATTGATACCATTCTACAGTACGCCGACGAGAAAGAAGCCGGTAATATTGATAAATTATACGTAACGGGTTGCTTGTCGCAGCGCTACAAAGATTCGCTGGAGGCGGAAATACCACAGGTAGATGCTTTTTTTGGTACCCTGGAATTGCCGCAACTGCTCAAAACCTTAGAAGCCGACTACAAGCACGAGTTAATCGGCGAGCGTTTACTCACCACACCTCAGCATTTCGCCTACTTTAAAATTGCCGAAGGCTGCAACCGCCCTTGCTCGTTCTGCGCCATCCCTTTAATGCGCGGCAAGCACGTAGATCGGTCTATCGAAGATTTGGTAAAAGAAGCCACCCGGTTGGCCCACATGGGTACGAAAGAACTTATTCTCATTGCCCAGGACTTAACCTACTACGGTCTCGAAAAATACGGCGAGCGCAAGCTGGCCGATTTAATGCGCCACCTCTCCGATATAGACGGCATCGAATGGATCCGGCTGCAGTACGCTTACCCGTCGCAGTTCCCGATGGATGCCCTGAAAGTGATGGCTGAGCGTGATAATATTTGCAAATACCTGGATATGCCGCTGCAGCACATCTCCGACAACATGCTGAAGACCATGCGCCGGGGCATCAGCAAACGCCGCACCATCGAGCTGGTAGATACCATCCGGCAACAGGTACCCGGTATTGCCTTGCGTACCACGCTCATCGCCGGCCACCCCGGCGAAACGCAAGGTGATTTTGAAGAACTGTATGATTTTGTAGAGAAAACCCGCTTCGACCGCCTGGGTATTTTTACTTACTCGCACGAAGAAAGCACCCATGCCTTTACCTTGCCCGACGACGTGCCGGCCGAAGTAAAGCAGCAACGGGCCGATGCCATTATGGAATTGCAGCAAGGTATATCGCTGGAGCTAAACGAAGCCCGCGTCGGCCAGACTTACAAAGTATTGTTCGACCGCAAAGAAAGCGGCTATTACGTGGGCCGTACCCAGTACGACTCGCCGGAAGTAGACAACGAAGTGCTGGTGCCCGCCAAAAATGCCTATGTGCGCCTCGGTGATTTTGCCAACGTGCGCATTACCGAATCCACAGATTTTGATTTATACGGCGCTTTGGTTTAGTTGGAATATTTAGCAAGATAGAAAATCCTCTCCCGCCCGGAGGGGATTTTTTGTTTAGGGTAATTCCGGGGTTGACAAAATGGCTTATTTTTTTTAACTTAAAGAGTATTGAAATATATCGAGTAGCGATAATTAAATCTCCTTAGAATAATGAACGATGGCTAACAGAACGTTGGATTTAAGAAAAGTATTCGGAATGATTGTTTCTTTTGATAAGGAGCAACCGGTGGTTTTACCGGATAAAGCTTTTGCGGTTTTAACCGAATTTTATCCCGGCGGTGAATCTGCGGTGCACCTTCATCCGAACCAGGAAGAAACCTATGCGGTGCGGGAAGAGGAAATGCAGGTACTTTTAAATGGAAATTGGCAAACCCTACGCAACGGCGAAACCGTAATTATTCTGAAGGGAGCCGTACACGCTTTCCGGAACACCAGCGGGCAAAAAGTAATAGCCCTGAATACCCATAACCCGGGATTAAGGTTTGGCGAAATGCTTCAAACCATTAATCAGCACCTGGAAGCCGGCAAAATTACGAGTACAAAAGGCCTGAAGAATCTATTTTACATGGCCGGCATTATGGTAAAATACAACGACGTAATGGTAACAGTAAAACCCCCGAACGTCCTGATAAAATTTATGGCGGTCTACGGAGGCTATTGGGGTACCGCTAATAGGGTTAATTCAGGGTTAGCCGTACTTAAATAAATTATACCCTACAACTGCCAGTTTGCGCGAAGCGGTAATTTGGAGGATAACTAACAGCAGGTTTTCAAGCTTTACCAGTTGAAATCTGGTTAAATAAAAGCTGTCAATTATCACTTCGCGCAAACTTGCGGACGGCGCACTTACAGATGCATCTTTCGGGATCAGCGAATCGTGTTTACAGCACTTTTGTATCCGCCGTCGTTCTAATTTCAGGTCTATTTGGGCGTGGTAGCGCTGCCACCAATCGCCCAAATAGACCTGAAATTAGAAAAATTTGGTATCTTTGCAGCCGTTAAACTGAGCGTGGGGCGGTTGTGCGTAATATTTTATTCTGGTTTCGTATAATTGATCAATTCTTTCCGCTGCCCCTGCAGTTTTTTTTAATAAATATATCTAATAAATTCTTTTGATATAATAACGCTAAAGATGGAAGTAAATAGCACGTTTTGGATTGGATTTAATATTTTTGTACTCCTCATGTTAGCCTTGGATTTGGGCGTATTCAATCGCAAAGCCCATATCGTGTCTGTTAAAGAGGCATTAATATGGTCAGCAGTTTGGATTTCTCTGGCCTTAATTTTTAATAGCCTTGTATATTATTGGTTCGGCGAGCATAAAGCGGTTGAATTTTTAACCGGCTATGTTTTAGAAAAGACCCTCAGTATAGATAATATCTTTGTATTTGTATTAATATTTAAATATTTCCAAATACCATCTATTTATCAGCATAAGATACTATTCTGGGGTATCCTGGGGGCCTTGGTGATGCGCGTTATTTTTATTTTTGCCGGTGTGGCATTGATAGAAAAGTTTCATTGGACTATTTACCTTTTTGGAGTTTTTCTTATTTATA
>JAQBNV010000078.1 GCA_028288395.1 Adhaeribacter sp.
TTCTATAAAAGCAAATACCGCCAGCCGTACCACCCCGAACATCATTATTTACTGCAAACCGAGGATGATTACGCTCTCCTGAACGAAGATTTAGCCGCCCAGCATTTACCAGCCCTTGCTCAGAAACCAAAAGGACTGGAGCACCTGCTTCGGCAATTAAGCATGATTGAGTTTAAAGTAGCACTGGCCGAGATTATCATTATTTACTGCGGCAGCGGTAATTTCCCCGACGACGATCGGGAGCAGTGGACCGATGGTTGCAATTTACTCGCCCTGCGCGAAGGCGTGGCAATCGGCTACGACCGCAACACTATTACAAATCAAGAATTTAGAAATGCCTACCGCAACCATTACGCGCGGCAGGATGCTCCCTTGCCGGCCGGTTTACCCGACGGCTTCGAAGTAGTTCCGGCCGGGGAACTTCTCCGGCGTTTTAAAGCCGGCGAAACAACACCCGCCGCCGTAAAAGATACCCTAATTGTACTTTCTTCCGAGGAATTATCGCGGGCCCGGGGAGGATCACGGTGTATGAGTCAACCCTTACTGCGCAATGCCTTTGCTTTTTAATTATCTCAAATATTTAATTATTTTACCCTCTCGGCAATTATCCAAATAAAATTATCCGAGTCTTATTGCCAATTGTTAATTAATAATCGGTAATTACAACCGGTAACCTAAATAGCATGCAAACCACCAGCTCCATTTTAATGGTAAGGCCAGTTTCTTTTGGTTTTAACACCGAAACAGCCGCTACCAACGCTTTTCAGAACAAATTTCCCCTCCAAACTGCTGCCGAAATAAGTAAAAAGGCAATAGCCGAATTCGATTATTATGTAGCTCTTTTGCGGGGAAAAGGGATTGATGTACTCGTAATAGATGATACCGAAGCGCCAGCAAAACCCGACGCTATTTTCCCGAATAACTGGATAACCCTGCACCGGAACGGCACTGTAGCCCTGTACCCGATGCACGCGCCCAACCGCCGCCAGGAGCGCCGCGCCGATATAGTGGAAACCTTGCGCGGGAAATACCAGGTAAAGAAAGTAGTCGACTTCAGTCAGTACGAAGAAAAAGAAAAGTTTCTGGAAGGATCCGGCAGCATGATTCTGGACCACGAAAACCGGATGGTTTTTGCCTGCCTGTCGCCCCGCACCGATGCCGATTTACTCGAAGAATTCTGCCAGCATTTTGGTTACCAGCCCATTGTTTTTCACGCTTACGATCACAAGGGTAGTTTGATATTTCATACCAACGTAATGCTATCTATCGGGCACCGGTTTGCTATTCTATGTGCCGCTTCCATCCACGACGAGCAGGACCGCCAGTTTGTGATTTCTACCCTGGTGCGGACGAACCACGAAGTAATAGAAATTACCGAAAAACAAATGCACCAATACGCCGGCAATATGCTGGAACTGAAAAACAAAGAGGGGAAAAATTTTCTGGTGATGTCGGAGCAGGCCTATAAATCGTTAGAGCCCCGCCAGGTACAAAGCATTCAGAAATACGCCGAAATATTACCAGTTCCGCTCGCTACTATCGAACACGTAGGCGGCGGCAGCGCCCGCTGCATGATAGCCGAAATATTTCTGCCAGAGAAAAATTAATATTCAGGGCCGGGTAAAAGTCCAGGCCCACCAGATAAGTAATCCCTGTAACGGTAATCGCAGCAAGCTGATCCATAAACCGGCATGGCCGGTTTGCCAGTAATTAACCGCCATCTGAATATTAGCCGGAAATACCGCTATCAAAAGAAATATAATACCCCAGGCAGCCATTCGCTGGGTAGGCCGTAATAGGAGCAGTAAACCCAATATTATTTCGATGATACCACTTATATAAATGAGTAAAGTTGGCTGGGGCAGGAAAGGCAGCATGATTTTTTCGTAAATACCGGGATTGAAAAAATGATTAATTCCAGCCAGTACATAAAGCAGGGACATTAGGTACAGCGATATTGTTTTTTTGTTTTTCAGTACCTGTTTATTAATATTATAGTGGAGAAAACAATATAAAGGAGAAAACAATGTGACCCGTTCCTCTTCTTAATCAGCTGTGATTATTTACTAATTTTGTTCGCTGTTATTTTGAGGTTTAATCAGGTTACGGTTCAGGAAATCAGTCATTAAGGTAAAGCGGTGCAGCAAGGTATTTCCTCCGCTGATGCCGTGGGACCGGTTGGGGTAAAAAAAGCTTTCGAATTGCTTACCCGCACTGATGAGGGCATCCTGCATGGCAACAGCATTCTGAAAATGCACATTATCGTCGCCGGTGCCGTGGATGAGCAACAGTTCGCCCTGGAGTTTATCGGCAAAAAACAAAGGCGAATTCTGGTCGTAACCGGCCGTATTATCCTGCGGGGTTTTGAGGTAGCGTTCGGTATAAACCGTATCGTAGAACCGCCAGTTGGTTACGGGTGCCACGGCAATTCCGGCTTTAAAAATACCGTTGCCTTTGGTAAGAGCCAGTAAAGTCATGTAACCGCCAAAACTATGGCCAAAGATACCAATCCGGCTTTTATCTACGTAAGCCAAATTGCCTAAATATTTGGCGCCTTCTATCTGATCGGCCACCTCGTATTTACCTAAATTGGCATAGGTAACTTTCTTAAAAGCCGCGCCCCTTCCGCCGGTTCCCCGGTTATCGATGCAGGCGATAATCAGGCCTTTATTAGCCAAATGCTGAAACCAGAAATAATTAGCGGCCCATTTATGCATTACCTCCTGGGAGCCGGGTCCACCGTACAAATACATGAGTACCGGGTATTTTTTATTCGGGTCGAAGTTGGCAGGTTTAATCATCCAGCCGTTGAGCGTGGTATTGTCGGTGGTTTTAAAATCGAAGAATTCCTGCGGCGCAATTGTATATTCACTTAATTTATTTTTAAAGGCAGTATTATCTTCGAGTACTTTAACGAGCTTGCCGGTCGGCGCCCCAAATAAGTTAATCACTGAGGGCTGATTGGCTGCTGCGGCATAATCGAGGTAATATTTATAGTCGACGCTCATGTTTATGGTATGATTGCCAGCCGTGGTAGTAAGTCGTTTTTTATCTTTTCCGCTCAGACCCGTGCGATAAAGGTGGCGTTCCAGCGGCGAAACCTCCGTAGAAATATAATACAGAACTTTGTTTTTTTCATCCAGGCCAATAAACTGGCTAATCTCCCAGTTGCCCTTGCTCAATTGGCGTACCAGTTTGCCTTTCA
>JAQBNV010000092.1 GCA_028288395.1 Adhaeribacter sp.
TGATTTATTAGCCCGTCGGTCTTTTAACGATAATATAGCGACACTAATCTAAATTTATACATTTGGTACTCCTTCTTTTATTTAAAGAAAAGCTAAAAATTAACAGCGAATTACTAATTACAATTAAATGACGAAGTTAAGTGTAAATATAAACAAAATTGCCACGTTGCGTAATGCCCGGGGTGGCGACCGCCCCAATGTGGTACAAACCGCGCTGGATTGCGAGCGTTTCGGTGCTCAGGGTATTACGGTGCATCCCCGCCCCGACGAGCGCCACATCCGCTACCAGGACGTGCTGGACCTGCGGCCCCTGGTAACCACCGAATTTAACATAGAAGGCAACCCGACACCGGGGTTTCTGGAGCTGGTAAAAAAAGCAAAGCCTGAACAAGTAACCTTAGTGCCCGATGCGCCCGATGCCATAACCTCCAATGCTGGCTGGGATACGATTAAACACCAGGCTTACTTAAAAGAAATTATTGCGGATCTAAAAGCCATAGGCACCCGCGTATCGATATTTGTGGACCCCGTAGTAGAGATGGTGGAAGGCGCCGCCCAAACTGGTACCGACCGCATCGAACTTTATACCGAAGCTTACGCCAGCGGCTATGCCCGGAACCCGGCCGCTGCCCTGACGCCTTATGCCGAAGCCGCCCGCCGGGCCGTAGCGTTGGGCCTGGGCATTAATGCCGGGCACGATTTGGATCTGGAAAACCTGCAATATTTAAAACAAAATATTCCGGGTTTGCTGGAGGTTTCTATCGGGCACGCCCTGATTTGCGATGCCTTGTATTATGGTCTAGAAAACACAATCCAGCTTTATTTACGGCAACTGAAATAACCCTTGATTAATCACCTGAATATTACCCAATTTTTAGAGAAAGCCGCTGTTTTACCAGTGCTGGATGTACGTGCGCCAATAGAATATACGGCCGGCCATATTCCGGGGGCACTTAGTCTTCCGCTGTTTACCGATGAAGAACGCAAACAAATAGGAACCGCTTACAAGCAAATCAGTCGCGATAAAGCTATTCTGCTGGGGCTGGATTATTTTGGGCCTAAAATGTCGGGAATGGTGAAGCTGGCGACGAAGCTGGCGCCCCATAAAGAGGTGCTGCTGCACTGCTGGCGCGGGGGCATGCGCAGCGGCGGGGTGGCTTGGCTCCTGGATTTAGCCGGTTTTACCGTAAACTTATTGCAGCATGGCTACAAAGATTACCGCCGGCTTGCCCTTCACCTCTTCGAGCAAAAATACCCCCTGCTAATATTAGGTGGCATGACTGGCAGCGGCAAAACCGAAATTCTCCACCACCTGCACCAGGCCGGCGAGGATATTATTGATTTGGAAAAGCTGGCACACCACAAAGGCTCGACTTTTGGACCTATCGGGCAACCACCCCAGGACACTATCGAACAATTTCAGAACAAGCTGGCTTTGGCGCTGTATGGCCTTAAAAATTCTAATCGCCTCTGGCTCGAAGACGAAGGTATCAGTATTGGCAAAGTAACTATTCCCAAACCTTTATACGACCAGATGCAGGCAGCCATCCTCATAAAAATAGAGGTACCCCAGAAAGAACGAATCCGCAAATTAACCCGGGAATATTGCCAGACCGATAAAGCTATATTAACAGACGCTATTTTGCGGATTAAAAAACGACTGGGTGGCCTGGCCACGAAAGAAGCGCTGCAGGCCATCGAAATGGGCGACATGGAAAAAATGGTAGAACTGGCTCTGGTGTATTACGACAAAGCCTACTCTTTTCAGTTGGCGAACAAAAAACCGCAGCAGCTGATTACCATTCCGCTAACCACCACCAATGCGGAGGAAAACGCCGGGCAAATATTGGCGGAGTTAAAGAAAAAGAAGCTAATAATGAATTAACAGTAAGTAAACTGGTAATCTTTTTCGCCGGGTTGCTTCTGAATCATTAATATTAAGATCTGAATATCTATTTAATTACGCAGGCTACCAAGCTACGCTCATATACTTAGCGATGGCACTTCCTAATAACCTACAAAAGGTATTTACAACAATGGGTAGAACTACGTTCTTGCAAATAACTGAAGCCTTCTAAACGTCAAGAAAAAATAGGCTGAATTGTAATTATATTATTTATTTAATTTATCCCGTAACTTTCAACTGACAACTAAGCGCTACAAATGACCGATATAAAACTTACCCAGTACAGCCACGGCGCCGGTTGCGGCTGCAAAATATCGCCCAAAATATTAGACACCATTCTCAAAACATCGGCACAGGCCCCGGATAACCAGAATTTACTTGTGGGTAACCATTCCCGCGACGATGCCGCCGTGTACGCTATCGGCGGCGGGCGGGCCGTTATCAGCACCACCGATTTTTTATGCCCATTGTAGATGATGCCTATGATTTTGGCCGGATCGCTTCGGCTAATGCCATTAGCGATGTGTATGCCATGGGTGGTTCGCCGCTGATGGCCATTGCGGTGCTGGGGTGGCCTCTGGATAAACTCCCGCCCGAAGTAGCCCAGAAGGTAATAGAAGGCAGCCGGAGTATTTGCGCCGAAGCCGGCATTCCACTGGCCGGCGGCCACAGCATCGACAGTCCCGAACCTATATTTGGGTTAGCGGTTACCGGTATGGTAGCCATCGAAAACCTGAAGCAAAATAATACCGCCACCGCTGGCTGCGAGTTATATTTAACTAAACCTTTGGGTGTAGGCATTTTAACTACTGCCCAGAAAAAAGGAATTCTAAGACCTGAACATGCAACCTTAGCGCCCCGCCTGATGATGCAGCTAAATAAAATAGGAGCCGATTTGGGCCAGTTGCCAGGCGTAAAAGCCCTTACCGATGTTACTGGTTTTGGCCTGTTGGGCCATCTGACTGAAGTTTGCGAGGGCAGTAACCTCATCGCTGACCTGGATTTTGACCTGGTACCCCGCTTATCCGAAATAGATGAATATTTACGCCTGAAGGCATTCCCCGGCGGAACAACCCGCAATTGGGACAGCTACGGACACAAAATAAGTACCATTACCGATTACCAGAAGCAAATACTCTGCGATCCCCAAACCAGCGGCGGCTTGCTCGTAGCCGTTGAACCAGACGGGGCAGAAGAAGTGTTACAGATTTTCAGAAATCACAATTTAAGTTTAAAACCCTTTGGTAAATTACGGCTTCGCCAGAATAATTCGGAACCTTTAGTGCAGATAAAATAAACCCGCTACCGCTTTGATGCTGATATACATAAAACTACTAAAAACGCTTGCCATTGTAGGCGGTGCCCTTTACTTACTGCGGTTTTTAATTTCGATTCTTTCCAAAGAACGAAGCGTGTATGTGCCAGACCCCAGCCGGCATTTTTTTATGCTGTTCTGGGCTTTGCTTTGCCTGATGATAGCCGCCCCCCTACTGGTTACTTACATGGCCTCCAACCGCCAGTCACCGCTCGAGGCTGCTTTGTTATTGACTTTGGGGGTGGTTTT
>JAQBNV010000118.1 GCA_028288395.1 Adhaeribacter sp.
GCGTCCTTGCCCCTTCTAAATACGCCCCATTTGCAATCTTCTGTGTTGGACCTGGCCCGGCAGAATAATCTAAAACAAGAAACTATCCGGGTAAAAATAAATATCTGGCGGAAATCCGGAGGTTTATTTACCCCCGAATCAGAAGCGGCTGAAATATTAATTTCGGTTCAACCGCAGCAGGTGTTACCGTCTTTTATTCAGCAAGCCGATTTTTTTACCGGGTTACCTAACCGATTTACCCCTTTTTCGTTTTTTAAAGGTCCTTATGCGCTCCATTACGTACAGGCCAGCCAGGCCAAAAAAGTAGCTGGCGTGGACGAATTTATTTTACTGGATGAGCAGGGAAATATTTCGGAGTGCCTGGTTTCTAATATTTTCTGGATTAAAGAAGACCAGGTTTTTACTCCCAGCCTGGAAACCGGTTGCATAGCCGGCATTATGCGCCTTAATATTTTAAGTGCCTGCCAGCTGCTAAAAATCCAGGCCTGGGAAGGATTTTATTCTCAATCCGATTTAATGGCTGCCGACGCAGTTTTTACTTCCAACGTTACTGGTTTGCGTACAATCCAAAATATCCGTTCAAAATTATTTGCAACAAACCATTTTTTATTAAGACAATTGGAAAACCTGGTGCTAGCCTCCGATAATATTTAAAATACAGGTTTGATTTCATAAAACCGGTATCAAAATCTGTTTATATCAGATCACCAGGCAAATATCCATACTTTCACTTTTTCCAGGGCGATCGCGCTCGTACACATTCTTAATAGGTTACTGGTTTCCCTCAGATTGTAAAGCATGTAGTTCTATTTTAAACCCAATTTTTATATAAAACAGCTTAATTGGTTAATACCGAATTATTGTTTTATAGTTGTTGGTATATATAAACTTCTTTATATTGTAAAAACCAGATCGCCTTGTACGCCACATGCATGAGGCCATTTACGTAATATAATAAACTTCAATCCTATGATTATGAAGAAGGTCATGTTGTTAGTTTTGGTTATTTTTTGTGCTTTTGTCAGTAATTCTTCTTTGGCTCAACAATCAAATGAAGCAATAATAAGAAGTTTGGAAAATGCAGCGCGTGAGGCTATACTTAAAGGAGAAACTACAATGCTTTACCGGTTAATGTCCTCTGAAATTGTAGTGCAAAATCCCGAAAACGCTATTGTTAACTTCAAACAAATTATTAAACGAGTTAAATTGGGAAAGATTAACTACGCCTCCTTTTAAAGAAATATTGAAAAGGTAACATTTATTGGAAATGCTGCCATTGTGATGGGGAAAGAGGTACTAATACCGCAGGGATCAACACAAAATGCGAATAAAACAATTACCAGAAGGTTCACTAATTTCTGGATGAAAGAAAATAATATTTGGAAATTAACAGCACGACAAGCCACAATAATTTCCATTACATGACTATTAGATATTAAATACTTAAAAGAATTAAAAAATGCAAAGTAAAATATTTACAATATTTTTGCTTTGCTGGGTATTTGCATAAACTGACCATTAGAGCACAAAGTAAAATCAAAAATAAAGGCTGTATAGGTCATCTGCTAACGCTATATAGTTGCGGAAAAGAACATCCATTGACTTAAGCTAATATGCAAAATCTGAAGCAGGTATTTATATCAATATATTTTAGAAATAAAACTACAAACAAAGTTTTGGCAGCAAATAAAAAAGGACAACTACTGAAAAATAAAAAGTCATTATGTGCGCTAATTAATTATATAGCTTTTATGGGCTAGCTTATTTGCAAAATTGACAAAAATCAAAAACAACAAACAGGTTTATAATTAACAGAAGGCAATTTGATTTTATTCACTTAATCTATGCTTCGTTTTTAGATTCTGTATATCATAAAGCACTGGATTTTTCTTACGCTAGTGCATTGGTTTTAAAATTCTTAAAAACCAGCTATACCTAAAAAGAACCTTGGGAAATTTAATTTTTTATAATCTTTCCGGCTTAAAATAATAAGCAAATAAAAATTTTATATTTTTTTTAAACAATAGAATTCCCAATTCCGTTTCCATACAGACTTATAACCTATTTTAAACCAAAAAATAAGACTATGGAAGCATCCAACTTAAAAGCCAAAGCAGATAATTATAATCCTGAGCACAAAGAAGGCCCAGTAGCAGCAGCCATTGAAAAATATACGGCAAAATTACCTTCTGATTTATTTTTATGGGCAGCCCTAGGCTCAATGGCTATTTCGGCTACCCTAAAGGTAATGAAGAAAGACGACGAAGCTTTATTTGTTGGTCAGTGGCCGGCGCCATTTTTACTTTTGGGCTTGTACAACAAGTTGGTAAAAATGGAAGGTTACGAAAAAGACAAATAGTACTTTTTTCATCTACCTAAATAAAAAAGAGGAGGCTGCTGCTTCCTCTTTTTATTTAGGCATTATTTTTAAAAATATATTAGCTGAACAACGTGCTAAACTTTGCTTTCTGTTTTAACAAGACAAAAAAAGCCGCTTATTATTTAACAAGCGGCTTTTTGTTTAGGTAAAAGAATCTCTTTATTACCAGATTTTTATCCGGTCAGCTGGTTTTTTATAAAGTTTATCTCCGGGTTGTACATCAAAGGCCTGGTACCACGCATCCATATTTACCGGGGCGCCAATGGTACGGTATTCGCTGGGTGAATGCGGATCAGTAACAATTAACTGGGCGGCACTTTCGGGCAAAATATTACTGCGCCATACTTGTGCCCAGGCCAGAAAGAATCTTTGATCGGGCGTAAAGCCATCAATTTTTTCGTTTGATTTTCCCTGCTTGGTCATCTTAAAGGCTTCGTAAGCAGCATTCAATCCACCTAAGTCCCCGATATTTTCGCCTAATGTAAGTTTGCCGTTCACATGAATGGTATCCAGTACGGTATAGGCATCGTATTGCTTTTGCAGAGCGGTTGCTTTCTCTTTAAACCGGGATAAGTCTTCGGGCGTCCACCAGTTGCGTAAAGTACCGTCTTTGTCGTACTGGCTGCCGGAATCGTCGAAACCATGCGAAATCTCGTGGCCAATAACGGCCCCGATTCCGCCGTAATTAACAGCATCATCGGCGTTGGGATCAAAGAAAGGGAACTGTAAAATACCGGCAGGGAACACAATTTCGTTCATAACCGGGTTGTAATAGGCATTTACGGTTGGTGCGGTCATACTCCATTTGCTGCGGTCTCCAGGTTTGCCCAACTGGCTTACCATGTCGTTATAGGCCCAAACGTTAGCATTGCGGACGTTCTGGAAATAAGTATTGCGATTTATCTGCAACCCTTCGTAGTTCTTCCATTTATTCGGGTAAGCAATTTTAGGGGTAAAGGTGTGCAGTTTAGCCAGGGCCTTTTCTTTTGTTACCGGGCTCATCCAATCCAGGTTTTTAATCCTGATTTCGTAAGCTTTAATTAAGTTGCTGATAAGCTCTTCCATCCGGGCTTTGGCTTCCGGCTTAAAATGCTTTTTCACGTACAACTGGCCTAGTAATTCTCCGATGGTACCGTCGGTTAAGGAGGACATACGTTGCCAACGGGGCGTTTGTACTTTCTGCCCGGTTAAAGCCTGCGAGTAAGCAAAATTAGCATCCACAAAAGGCGTGCTTAAATGTGGCGCGGCCGATTTTAATACATTCCATTGCAAATAGGTGCGCCAGTCGGTGATGGACGTGCTGGCTAATAAGCTGTTCAGGTCGGTGAAAAACTTGGGCGAATTAACC
>JAQBNV010000135.1 GCA_028288395.1 Adhaeribacter sp.
CAGCAGCCGCTGCTTCTGGCCTTCCTCCATGGTAATATCCGGCACGTTGTCCAGTACCTGGTTTGCCCGGAAAATGCCCACGTAATTATCGTTCCAGATACTGTACAAATTGCCGTAATTATAGTCCGTCACTAAAAAACGATCCATATTATTCACAATATCGGTAGCGGGGCTCGTGCTCCGTCCTTCGTCGGAGCGGATGATGTAGTAAAAAGGCAGCCAGCGCGAAATGCCGCCCCGGTGCAAGGTGCTGTAAATGGCATTTACCCCTCTTTCGGCTTCCGTGGCCGTTGTCCAGTAAACCTCTACGGTGGCCTGGTTAGGGTTTTGGATGTCTAATTCTTTTTTGCAGCCGGCTAATAAAATACCTAGCAACCCAACCGTACAAAATATTATCTTTTTCATATAATGTCTATCTGCTGTGTTAAAACCCAAACTGAACTCCCAAAGAGAAAACCCGGCTGGCTGGCCAGTTCCCAAAATCGACGCCTCTTTCCAATATTCTGGCCTGGCTGTTATTCGGGTCGGTATTGCCTACCACATCCGGATCCAGCCCGGAATATTTGGTGATAGTAAAGAGGTTCTGGCCGCTCAGGAAAATGCGGGCATTTTGCACCCCGCCCCGCGTTAACAGGGTGGCCGGCAGGTTATAACCGAGTTCCAGGTTACGCAACCGCACGTAAGAACCGCTTTCGAGCCAGCGATCGCTCTGCGGTCGGTTATTTTCGATAACACCCTGTTCGGTATCGAGTGCAATCCGGGGGTCGCTGGTATTGGTGTTGGTCGGCGACCAGGGGCTAATTTCGCGGCGAAAATTGGTACGCTGGTAGCTGTCCAGAATTCTTCTGGTATCATTGTAGAGGGTGTTGCCAAAGACACCCACCAACTGCAAATTCAGGCTTAGTTGCCGGTAACTCGCATTAAACTGGGCCCCGGTCTGCAGAGTAGGCCACGGCGACCCGACAAAGGTCCGGTCCTCTTCCAGTGTAATAGTGCCATCGCCGTTTTGGTCGATATACCGAACATCGCCCGGTTTGGCATTTGGCTGAATCATTTTTCCGTTGGCCAGGTAATTATTTATTTCTTCCTGGCTCTGGAACAAACCATCGGTTTTTAAAACGTACCATTCGCCGAGCGAGCGGCCTACTTTGGTGCGGGTATTGCCAACCTGAATATAATCAATTCCTTCGCCCCGGTTGCCAACGTCTTCTACCGTGTTTTTAATGGTGGTAAAATTACCCGATACATCCCACTTAAATTCCTGGCTGTTATTGCGGTAGGTGGCCGCTACTTCAATACCGGTGTTGCGGATGGAACCAGCATTTATAAACGGGTCGCCGGCCAGGTTGCCCAGGTAACCGGCTACCGGGAGCTGCAGCAAATTATCTTTCGATAAGGAATTATACCCTTCTACCGATAAAGAAAACTGGTTATTAAAGAAACTGGCATCTACCCCAATATTTTTCACAATCCGTTCTTCCCATTTCAGGTCGGGGTTGGCCAGGCGGGCCTGGGTACTACCCACCACCGGCACTTGCTCGGGCCCGAAAACTGCCCGGGGGCTGTTGTTAATAAAACCGGTATAATCCCAGGAATTTAAAGGCACAATGCCCAACTCGCCGTAAGAGGCATTCAGCTTCAGATCGGTGAGCCAATCGGCAGTCAGGAAGTTTTCTTTGCTAATCCGCCAGCCAAGCGCGACGGACGGAAAGAAACCTGTGCGGTAATTTTCGCCAAACCGCGAATCTTGGTCGACGCGCCCCGTCAGGGTTACCAGGTATTTATCGTTAAAAGTATAATTAACCCGGCCCAGGTAACCGTAATTCCGGTAGTCTATCGGCACGCCGCCGCCCGCCGTGGAAATACCCGTGCCCGAGCCAATGGTGGTCATGTATTGACCACTAAAAATCTGCAAATCGGCGCGGCCGCCCGAGGTTGTTTCGCGGGTAATGTGCTGCTGCGAAATACCTACTACCCCGTTCAAATTATGCACCCCGAAAACTTTATTAAAATTTAAGGTATGTTCAAAAAGTAAACTTAAAAACCGCGAGCGTTCCTCATTTACTGAGCTGGGTTTGGGTGCTGCGTTAAATTGCCAGACTCCTAATTTCCGTAAAACATTGGTATGGTCGAAACTGACTTCGGCCCCGGTATTAAATTTATAATTTAACCACTCGAAGAGTTTAACATCTACATAGGCATTACCCACCAGTTTGGCGAAATTATTGGTCCTGCGGGCTAGATTATTGGCAGCAACCGAATTCCAGGCGTACGTTACGGCATCAGTGGTACCTATCCCCCAGCCTTCGGGGTTGGTGGGCGTTATAAACTGGCTCCCCTGCACCGGTATAATGGGCAGCATCTGTGGAAAATCATAGAAAGGATTGCCTTCGTTGGGGGCTTTAACATTGGTATTGGTAAGCACCAGGTTTTCGCCTACCGTTACCCGGCCTTTCTGGCTGCGGGTATTTATCCGTAAACTACCGCGTTTAAAATCGTTGCCAATCAGCACCCCTTTGTTGGTAAAAAAACTACCCGACAACAGGTAGGTACCGGTTTTGGAGCCACCAGATAAAGACAGGTTGTAGTCCTGGATGTTGCCGGTCCGGATTACTTCATCCTGCCAATCGGTATTAACGGCCGGGTTAAAAGCCGTACTCACGCTGGCCGGCGGGGTTTGCCCCGTGTTTTCGTATTGCTGCCGCTGCATGGCCGCAAACTCGGTGTTATCCATTAAATCCCAACGTTTGGGTATTTGCTGCACCCCGTATTTGGCATAGGCGCTGATGCGGGCCGGGCCTTCTTTGCCCTGTTTGGTGGTGATAATAATAACGCCGTTGGCCGCCCGGGAGCCATAAATAGCCGCCGCCGAGGCATCTTTCAGCACCTGAATCGATTCAATGTCGTTGTTGTTGATGGTGGTATTGGCGTCGGCGATCATGCCGTCTATCACGTACAGCGGATCGGTATTCGTAAAACTGGCAGCTCCGCGAATTTCGATGCGGCCCATTTGCCCCGGCGCCCCGCCGGATCTGACCGTAATACCCGGTGCCAGCCCCTGCAGGGTTTCCACTACCGAGTTGGCGCTGATGCGTTGCGCACTGGCCGGATCCACTACCGCCACCGAACCGGTTAAATCCTGCTTGCGCACCGTTTGATAACCAATCACGACTACTTCCTGTAGGGCTTTGGTATCATCGGCGAGGGTTACGTTTATACTGGTCCGGTTGTTAATAGGCACCTCCTGGGTTTCGTACCCGATAAAAGAGAATATTAAAGAACTGTTTTCCTGGCCAGCCGGCACTGTTATCGTAAAACCACCTGTTGGGTCAGTGGTAGTGCCAGTATTCGTGCCTTTTACCAAAACCGTTACCCCCGGTAAGCCCTCGTTATTAGCAGTGGTTACCCGCCCATTTACTATTTGCTGGGCAACAACATCAAAACTACTTAGGCTTATTATCCAGGCCAGGAGCAAAACCGGAATATAAAATTTTTTCCTGAACCACCTGTCCGGGTTACATGGAACCGGCAAATCACTTTTAAGTATAAGCTTTGTCATCCGAAAAAAGATTAGAGGTAAAGAGATTATTTTGTGTAGCTATTGATTTTTCGGCCCATATCGCATCACCCCTGTAAAATACCATTTATACCCAACCAGACGCCTTAATATAAAAGCTATAGTATATATAAAATAATAAATTTTTAGAGGACATAAAAACGCATCGCGGCCCAATTCAATAACAATATTGATATTTTACCTAAGAGGATAACAATTTGTTTCAAAATCAGGCTGCTAAACCTTAAATAATTAGCGGTAAGTTAATCACCAGATTTTAGATGTTAAAAATCATTAAATTACAATTTAACAAACTTTACACTTCTAAATAACAGACATTAAATTGACTTCATATTTTTACCCTTAGAACCAGCAGACCCAAGTTGTAAAAACTCCTATTTGCATATTTATAATTAATATATCAAGTCAGACCCAAAGAATGTAAATAGTACATAAACGGGGCACCAGCGGCCGGAAACCAATAATTTAATCATAATATATCGGTATCCATGCATATAATATATGCAGCTCAGTTTCTAGGTAAAAGGGTTCATCATTTAAGGACTACTATCTTCTTATTTATTAACT
>JAQBNV010000151.1 GCA_028288395.1 Adhaeribacter sp.
GGTTAAGTAAACAGGTAATATTATTACGCCCAGTAACGTAGCTAACGAGAAAATTTTGGCATAAAAAAAGCTTCTGTATTTTATACAGAAGCTTTAAATAAGTTATCGGAATTCTAATTATTGGCGACCGATAGGATAATAAGCCCGTCTACCGTCTGGATAAATACCTTCTACCAGCACACCTTCGTCTTTGGAAGATTTTAATAAACGCTCCACATCCTGGGGTTTCTCTACTTTAGCTTTATCGATGCGGGTAATAATAAAACCATCTTCGATACCCGTGCCTTTAAACTGACTGGAACGAACATTGCTAATTTTAGCGCCACCTTCCAGATTCAATTTATTCATTTCTTCTTTGCTCGGCGGGGCAAATTTAGCGCCGGAAAAAGTAATTGCTTTGGCAACTTCTCTTTTGATAACATTTGTATCGCCCAGGCGGTTACGCAGGGTAGCACTTACGGTTTCCACTTCGTTACCCCTTAAGTAAGTAACTTTAATTTTATCGCCAGGGCGATAACGGGCAACCTGCTCCTGTAACTGAGCCGAAGTATTAACCGGAATAGCGTTGATATGGGTTATGATATCGCCTTCTTTTAAACCGGCAATCTTAGCGGCACTATTCTCGGTGAGCTGTACTACATAAATACCATTAAGGTTCTTTATTTTCTTTTCTTCAGCCAGTTTCGCATCTACTTCCTGCATTCTTATTCCGAGCAGGGCGCGCTGTACTTCGCCGTGTTTTAACAAGTCATCTACTACTTTACTTACAATCGAGGAGGGTACCGCAAAAGAATAGCCTTCAAAAGAACCCCTACGACTGGCAATAGCAGTATTGATACCCACTAAATCACCGTTTAAATTAACCAAAGCCCCACCACTATTACCGGGATTAACCACGGCATCGGTTTGCAGAAAGGATTCGATTCCCACATTGTTATTTTTATCGTCGGTAGCCTGAATAATACCCACACTGCGGCCTTTGGCGCTAATAATACCAGCGGTTACAGTAGAGTTAAGGTTAAACGGATTACCTACTGCCAGTACCCACTCACCTACCCGCAGGTTATCGGAATTGCCGTAACGTACCGTTGGCAGTTTATCGGCATTTACCTTAAACAGGGCCAGGTCGGTGCTGGGGTCGGTACCTACTAAAGTAGCTTCGAGTTTTCGTTTATCGTCCAGCACTACTTCAATTTTATCGGCTTTGTCAATAACGTGGTTATTTGTTACGATGTAGCCGTTAGAAGAAATGATTACGCCCGAGCCGGAACCTATAGAAGGCCCTTGCTGGCGGTTATAATTTTCCAGATCATCGCCAAAGAAATCGCGCAGGAAAGGATCCATCATGTCGCGCTGGCGCGAGCTGCCGGCACGTGCAGATTGCCCGCCGTACTCCGTCATTACGTGTACAACAGCGGGCGTTACCGTTTCGGCCGCGGTAATGAAATTCAAGCCCTCGGGTACTTTTACGTCGCTGGTGCGCATTAAACTCGAGTAGCGTACATTCTGATTTTGTGTTTGCACCTGTTGTGCCTGGTCCTGATCTTCCAAGAGCTTATAGCCTCCTATGGCCATACCGCCGCCCATCACAGCAGAAAGCACAAGGCCAAACATAAATTGTCTTGCTTTCATATATAAATTATTTTTTAATGGTGTGTAGTTTAATTACTTTAAAAAGTATTATTTGCCCCGGGCTCATCAGGTAAATATAACGCTAAATATTTGGCAGTTATTATATTAAGATGATTAAGGGCTTTCACAATAATAACGGTTATAAAACAAAAAAGACGCCAAACTTTGCGCCTTTTTTGTTTTATTTTTAAATCATTATTTTACTTCTATCTGGCGTTTTAACACCTTCTTCTCATCTTTGGGCACGACTACCGATAAAAGTCCGTTTAGGAACTGGGCTTCAATAGCGGCTTCGTTAATATTGTCGGGCAAGAAGAATGAACGGCTAAACCGGCCGTAGTTGGTTTCGATGAAGTGATACTTGTTTTCTTTATTTTCTGTATCAAACTTCCGCTCGCCCGAAATAGTTAATTTACCTTCCTGAAAATCCAACTGAATATCTTCCCGTCGGAAACCCGGCAAAGCCACTTCAATCCTGAATTCCTTCTGGGTTTCAATAGCGTCTACCTGCGGATGAAATTTAGCTAAATTACGTTTAGCAGTCAGTCCGTTGGTAAAAAATTTATCTAACAGAGAACCATAGGTCTCTGGTAATCTATCGGTTAAATGACCGTTTACACTTGCTACTGTCATGGTTTTAATCTCCTGTTTATATAATGTTATTAACTTTTTACTTAGATACTTATCTATATTAAATTCTGTACCAAAGCTAAAAAAATCAGAATAAAGGACATTATGACACATTATAGCCAATTACCATCAACAAAAACTGACTATTAGGCAGCAAAAAGCTATATAGGTCTATTTATTCGTCTGAATTGTGCGGGAGAAAGGAAGGCCGTCCGCAAATATCACATAACGCAGATCGAGGCCAACTATAGGGGAATAAATATTTCGCTTAACCCCTGTCCGGGTGATTTTCCCGGGGGTATCTGCCTCTTCTTTTAAAAAATCGACTTGTTCGGTAAAGAAAGGTATTACAGCAAATTTTTCGGTAAAAGGATAAAACAGTTCGAGTCGCAACCGTGACCGATCAACAAGTCTTTCGGGCTTATTATTTCTTTCGGGCAAGGGATAAGCCAGATTAAAGAACAGTTCGTAAGAAACGCGGGGTTTGGCAATCCTTTTACCAACTTTCATATTGTAGTCGCCATCCGCCCGTAAACGAACCCGGCCCGAAGGATTAGTAGGCCACCGGATTATATGTTCGTAAGAAGCCCGTTGTGCCAACCGGAACTTACCTAGATTGCCTATATGCCGGGCGTATATTTCGTTAAATAAAATATTGCGGGTCCGTTCCATGGCATAGGAACTACTTATGCCGCTACTCCAGTGGTTCGTAAAAACATGTTCATACCCTACCCGAAACTGGGCCCGCTCCAGGTGCTTAAGTAGGCCTGACTCCTGCAGATAGTTAAACTGGTGATCGGCATTATGGCGATATTGATTCCGGAAATAAAAAAAGCTGGTGTTTTTTAAAACATACTCTACCTGCCATTCAGGCCAATAGCTGGCACTTCGGGTTGTACTTGCCTGAGCCCTCACTATTGCCGGCGTAAGCAGGCCATAAAAAAAGCTTACCCAAACTGCATATTTGTAGCATGTTAACCACCGAACAGATAAATATTCAACCCTCACAAACCAATAACCAGCTATTAATCTAATATATTCATATCTTCAAAATACGCATACCGGTATTATTACGATCAGCGTTTAAATATTTACTCGTTTTTTAATTCTTCTAGCGCCAGCCACGCCATTAAGCCCATACCCGTTTGAAGCGAATTTTCATCTACATCGAAAGTAGGGGTATGCACCGAGGAAGTAATACCACGCGCTTCGTTTCGGGTACCCAGGCGGTAAAAACAGGCATCAACCTGTTGGGTATAATAAGCAAAGTCTTCAGCGGCCATCCAGATATCCAGGTCGATTACATTCTCGGAACCTAAAAATTCTTCGGCTGCGGACCGCATTTTAGTAGTAAGTTCGGGCGAGTTCTGCAAATAAGGATAACCCCGGCGAATGGTAAATTCACAGCTGCCACCCATGGCTTCAGCCATTTGTTCAGCCATCTTTTTCATTTTATAGTGAGCTTCTGCCCGCCACGGTTCGTTCATGGTCCGGAAAGTGCCTTCCATTTTAACCTCATTGGGTATCACATTCGTCGCGCCATTGGCAATCACTTTGCCGAAAGATAATACCGTAGGGATACGGGGGCTGGCGTGGCGGCTTACAATTTGC
>JAQBNV010000522.1 GCA_028288395.1 Adhaeribacter sp.
ATACTTAATGGCATTAAGTATTTTATCTGCCATTATAACTCAAAGAGAAAAGCATTACATCTTTAGCTCTACCTAATATGAATACGAATAAACATAGAAAATAAAAAAGGGGATTATTAATAATCCCCTGCTGATAACATTACCAAGGTACATCCATAGATGGTTTCGATATTGGCTTGCCGGGCCAATTTTTCCAATTCCTGGTTTTCAGTGCCGGGATTAAAAATAATGCGCTTCGGCTTTAAGGATAAAATATAGTCGTACCAGCCAGGTAAATTTTTGGTGCCAACGTAAAGCGTTACGGTATCTACCTCCGCAATTGGTTCTTTATCGGTGATAATCTGTTCTCCGGCTACTTCTCCTTTCCGGATACCCACCGGCACGATGGGATGTCCGTATCTTTTTAATTTATTGGCTGCCAGGTAGGCAAAGCGCGAAGGATTATCGGTAGCGCCTAATACAACAGTTTTTTTCATGATTTAAGTTTTTAGTGATTCTGGAGAAGCGCTTCGTTTTTTTATAATTTACCGGTTCCGGTCAAATCACAAAGCACAATTTTATTCTATTTTCTGTTTTAACTTACTTACGAATTTGCGCGAATATTTTTTCGGCGCAACGTTCTCCGTCCATAGCTGCCGATACGATGCCTCCGGCATAACCAGCCCCTTCGGCGCACGGATATAATTTTTTTATTTGTACGTGTTCCAGGGTTTCTTTGTCGCGTGGAATCCGTACCGGCGACGATGTTCTGCTTTCTACGCCAATAATCTGCGCCTCGTTCGTTAAATAGCCTTTAATGCGAGTGCCAAAATGCTTAAATCCTTCCTGCAACCGGTAGCCAATGTGTTTAGGCAGCAAGGCGTGCATATCTACAGAAGTTAAGCCGGGCTGGTACGAAGTTTCTAATAAACTTGCCGAGGTTTTCTTTCGGGTAAAATCCAGTAATCGTTGTGCTGGCGCTGCCTGCGTGCCGCCGCCCATCGCCCAGGCTTTCTGTTCCAGGGCTTGCTGCATCCGCAAACCAGCTAAAGGGCCGTGTTTTTGCACATCCATATCATCTAAATCAATGGCTACTACAATGCCCGAATTGGCAAACTGCGAATCGCGGCGGCTCGGCGACATGCCGTTTACCACCACTTCGCCGGGGGCAGTAGCCGAGGGGACAATAAAACCACCCGGGCACATACAAAATGAAAATATTCCCCGCTGTTTATTATCCAGTACCACCTGGTGTACCAAGGCATAGGAAGAGGCGGGCAGGTAAGGTCCGCGGTCGGTGCATTTGTACTGAACCTGATCAATCAGGGATTGCTGGTGTTCTACCCGTACCCCCATGGCAAAAGGCTTGGCTTCCAGGAGAATATTTTTAGCGTGCAGCAATTCGTAAATATCGCGGGCCGAATGGCCGGTAGCCAGAATCACCGCTTCCCCGGCAAACGTTTCGCCGGAAGCGGCTACAACGCCCGTCATGGTATTTCCTTTCAGCTCGAAATCAACAACGCGGGTATTAAAATGGATTTGGCCTCCCGCCTGCAATATTGTTTCGCGGAGGTTGGCAATAATTAGGGGTAATTTATTTGTGCCGATATGGGGATGCGCATCAAATAAAATTTCGGGGGTAGCCCCGTGTTGCACAAATATTTGCAGCACCCGGTTAATATCGCCTCGTTTTTTAGATCGGGTATATAATTTACCATCGGAATAGGTGCCGGCACCGCCTTCACCAAAGCAATAATTAGAATCGGGGTTTACCAGGTGATCTTTGTTGATGGCGGCTAAATCGCGGCGGCGGCTCCGGACATCTTTTCCCCGTTCCAGCACTATCGGTTTTAAACCCAGTTCGATACACCTTAAAGCAGCAAACAAGCCCGCCGGCCCCGCGCCTATAATAATTACCCTGGGGGCATGGAAAACATCCGGGTACCGGTAAACAGGTTGTAAAATACCGGTAGGGCGTTCCGCTGTATAAATATCGGCTTTGATGCGCATAACTACTTGCTGGCCGCGGGCATCAATGGAGCGCTTTAACTTATGAATAGCAGCTACCTCTTGCCCGGGTAAACCAGCGGCGCGTAATAATTCCTGATCCAGTAAAGCTTCGTTGTAAGCTATTTCTGGCGTTACTACCAGTTCAATTTCTTTTTTCATCTTTAATCGTGTAAGGCAGTTAACCCTAAAATGATCATTTAAATTAACAGGTCACAACAAAGGCAAAAATCTGTATGGGACCGCAATATTTATGCGCTACAGCTGCCTGAATATCTAAAAATCAACCAACGGGTGATGTAAGAACATTACCCATTCATAATAAATTCAACTGCTCCTTTGGAATAAGGGTTGTCGGCTTTCCGCCAAGCTATTAATTAATAACTACCCTAAACACCCGGTGATAGCTTTATTTATGGCAGATTTAAAAGAACAGGTTTAAAGATCTTCCAGCACTTTCTCTACCCAGCCTTTGCCCCAGTCGTCAATCTCCTGCTCAGTCCAGATTTCGGGGTAAAATATTCTTTTCTGAAATTTGGGCGGCAGGTACTGGCGCCAATTGGTGCCACCGGTGGCAGGTAAAGCGCCTGTACGGCTTTGTAAATAGCGAACCGCAGACTTATAATGCATGAGAGGCCAGTTTACATTTATATTGGCATCTGTCTCTTTTAACAACCTGATTAACCTAGGATTATGTTGGTCTGCTTCGGGTAAACGTCTATAAGCCGACCAAACATTTTTATCTTCATAGTCCAACGCATGTTTCATCAGAAAATCGGTGTATTTTTCTTCGAACTGAAGCAGGGTGAGGGTTTTGGTGTTGCTTTCTTCCTGCGAAGCGCCAGCTTTCCAGTAAATGCAACCCATCAGTTCGTCCTGGGTGGTTTGCAGGCCCATGGCTTTCCGTTTTTCTTTATCTACCAGGTTCCGTAAATCTGTGGCACATATTTCAATCATCCTAAACTGTACCGATTGAAATCCGCTGGCTGGCATAAGCGACATCCGGAATTGCAGAAACTGCTGCGGATCCAGGCCGTCGACCATAACATCAAAAGAGTCGATAAGATTTTCGAAATACCGATTAATGCGTTTCAGGCGCATAATCAAGGTGTCGGCCGTAAGATGGGGGTCCCTGGCTATGAGTTCATATTCGGTTAAGCAAAGCTTAAAATAAAGTTCAGTAATCTGATGATAAACAATAAATACCTTCTCGTCCGGAATGGTGGTACGGGGCGTTTGCAAACTTAGCAACGTGTCCAGGTGAATATAATCCCAGTAATTGGTAAAATCAGCGTAATATAAGCCTTCCAGATAATGAGCCAGATCCTGGCCAAGAGCCGCATACTTACTTTCTAATTTTCTGAGTTGTTCCAGCACTTCCGGTTTAAACTCCTGTTCCATGGGCATTAAGCTATTTTAAAGCAATTGTAGCTGTAAACTTACTAACAAAATTATAGTTAGTTCCAAAATCCCGATGCAACCTTTATTTATTTTTTAGCATCTTTCACTATAAGCTACTTAGTTGCCGGTTTAAAAAGCTAGTTTACAGGTATTAGGCTCTTTAGTGTGCCACTTTATTGAGAAATAAGCCATTTAAACAGCCGCGGTATTTTAAATTTTCGGAAACAACATAAATAATTAGTATAATTTTCTGAATATTGTAAGGCAAATATTAGTGGAACATGGTCAAAAGAGGCAGCAAGCGCAATAGGTGAGGGGGCCATTCTTGTCCTTCAATAACCGGCGAGTTCCGGAAAAGCAGCCGGGCACGGGCGGGAGAAGTGGAGGTGTTTTCGTTAAATTTATCTGCCTGTTTGTTTACCTTTATTATGGCGAAGACGGTGAAAGGCAGCCAGGCTTTGATAGGCAACAAAATAGCTCCTGGCATTTGCAGTATTGGTACACACATCGTTGCGCAACACGGTAAAAACCAGGTAGCCTGCTATATTAATCGAATATATACGAATTGACTATCTTTAAACCAGTACAATAGCCAGCCTGAAGTCATATTAAAAATATCACCTATATCCCTAATATTAACTAACCATGTTAACCTTTACCCAAAAAATAGTTGGCTTGCTGGTGCTTTCGGCCCGTATTGGCATCAGCCAGCCCGTGGCGGCCCAGACCCAAAACCAGCCAACTAAAACCACCTGGACTTTGCCCGAGTGCATTGATTATGCCCTGCAAAATAATCTGCGCGTAAAACAAAGTCAGTTAGATGCCAAAATAACCGATATTAGCATTAACCAGGCCCGGGCA
>JAQBNV010000177.1 GCA_028288395.1 Adhaeribacter sp.
ATTAGTAGGTCAGCAAGATAAAATTATGGGTTACTGGCAAGATGTGGAAATACATAAGTTAAACTAGAAGGCTCAACAAATTATCGACTAGCTTTTTAAAAGGAGAAACAATTCAGGCTTAAACTTACCTCCTCTATGGTTTAAACCTTAAGAGCCGCTAACTGATTTCCTTTCTTCTGATTAGAAAATCCGCCACTGCAATATTTCCTGCACAAAATTACCTAAAGCACCCGGCATAATTAAAATCGTTAATACAAACCCAAACAAGGCGCCGTACAAATGGGCATCATGGTTAATATTATCACCCATTCGTTTGGCCTGGTAATAAGAATAGATTAAATACAGCAGGCCAAAAATAAAGCCCGGCATACACAAAAACATATAAAGACAAATATCACGCGTAGGGCTAAATATTATACTCGAAAAGATAATAGCGGATACTGCCCCGGAGGCACCCAATGCCCGATAATCATAATTAGTTTTATGCTTAATAAACGTTGGAATATCGGCTACTATCATCCCACCAAAATAAATAAGCAGGTACAACAGAATACCTATTCCGTAACCATACTGGTATATAAATACGGTTTCTACTACTTCTCCGAAAAAATATAAGGTAAGCATGTTAAAAAACAAGTGCATCCAATCGGCGTGCAGGAATCCAGAGGTAATAAATCGATAATATTGATTTTTTTTAGCGACAGAAAACGGGTGAAATATTAATTGCCGCATTACATCTTCATTAGACCACGCGTACATGGATACGCCAACTGTTATTATAATTAGGATTAGGGTAACACTCATTCTTAATTTGTTTTTTTAATCAGGGAGCTGCTAAGCAGCTAATATTTAAGAGGTTAGGGTAATTAATTTTCCCGCTCCATTAATTGTAATGCAAGGTTACGTAGCAAGGCTTGGCGGTTTTCCGGGGCCGAAACAGCATTTAAACACTGGATAGCTTCTTCAAAATAATTATTTATTTTAGCTTCGGTTTGGGCGCGGATATCTAGCTCGGTATATACCTGTGTTACTTCTCTTACTTTCTCTTCTGCTGCTGCAGCGGTATTGTTCCTAAATCGAGAGAGAATTTCTTTCTGCTTATCATCGGCCTGGGTCAGGGCAGTTAAAAGTAGAAAGGTTTTTTTATCGGCCAGAATATCGCCACCTAATTGTTTGCCAAATTTTGTTTGGTCTCCGTACACATCAAGTAAATCATCGCGTAACTGAAAGGCAATTCCTACATTAATGCCAAAATTCTTTAATAATTTCGCATCATGTTCGGTTGCCCCATTTAAAATAGCGCCTAATTCCAAACTAAAACCTAGAAGAACCGCTGTTTTTAAGGTAATCATGTGCAGGTAATCATCAATGGTAATGTAATCCCGGGTTTCGAAATTCATATCCAGTTGTTGTCCTTCACATACCGCTGCGGCACAAGAGCTAAAAAGTTTAAGTACTTTTTGCAGTTTAGCTGGTTCTACCTCCAGAAATTGCTCGTAAGCCCGAACCATCATCACATCGCCGCTTAAAATCGCAATGTTATGGTTCCATTTTTCATGTACAGTGGGCTTTCCACGGCGGAGTGGCGCCTTATCCATGATATCGTCGTGGAGAAGCGTAAAATTGTGGAAAATCTCCACGCCACAGGCAGGCTTTATACACTTCTGAACATCATCCTGGAATAAATATCCCGCAAGTAAAGTAACCAAGGGGCGTAGGCGTTTGCCCCCTAGTTGCATAATATACCGGATGGGATCGTAAAGTTCAGCGGGTTTATCTCCGTAAGAAATTGTGGATAAAGCCAAATCGATCTTTTCTGCAAAAAAGGAGATATCCACCAAGTTTTTAAAGGGCACCGATTCGGAAGGCACAAACTTATTATTCGTCAAAGCCGTAAAAATCTTTCAGGTTACGCCCTTTTACTTCCTTTTTGCTTTCTGCAGGAACAACGGCTTCTTCATTTTTATCCAGGTTCTGGCCAAATCTCAATTCTTCTTCTTTATCCCAATCATCATCTTCTACCCGGGTCATTGATTTTTTACGTTTCTCTTTGGCTTCTACTACCGGACGGGCAGTTTGCTGTTTCTTTTCTTTTGTGCGAGAAGACTTCTTCCGATCATGATCCATACTTTCCTCATTTCGAGGCTCATCCGAATTTACATTATCAATTAAAATCAGATCGATGGTGCGATCATTCAGGTTTGCTGCTTTTACTTCTACCAAAACTTCATCGCCAAAGGAAATGATACGTTTGTTCCGCCGGCCAATAATCCGGTAATTGGCAGCATCATGTTCGTAAAAGTCATCGTTGAGGTCGCTTAGACGCACCATGCCTTCACACTTATTCTCAGAAATTTCCACGTACATTCCCCACTCCGACAGACCCGAAATAATACCTTTAAATTTCTGACCAACCGTATTTTGCATGAATTCAACCTGCTTATACTTGATTGAAGCCCGTTCGGCATCGGCAGCGCGCTTTTCTTGTTCCGATGAATGTTTACATTTCTCTTCGTATTCTTCTTTATCCTGCGATTGCTCGCCGTTTAAATATTTAAATATTAACCGGTGTGCCATCATATCGGGGTACCGGCGAATAGGAGAAGTAAAATGCGAATAATGCTCAAAAGCTAAACCAAAGTGGCCGAGGGGTTCAGTAGTATATTTTGCTTTGGCCATGGTCCGGATAGCCAGGCTTTGCAGCACGCCTTGTTCCGGCTTGCCTAAGGTTTGTTCGGCCAGGCGATTAAGTTCCGCAGAAATGGCTTTACTTTCGGTATCTACTTTGTAGCCAAACTTGGAGGCAAACATTGAGAAGTTAGTTAGTTTGTCCGGGTCCGGCGAATCGTGGGTACGATATACCATGGTAAACCGCTTACCGCGCTTCTTAATATTAAAAACATATTCTGCCACCTTGCGGTTGGCCAACAGCATAAACTCTTCTATGAGTTTATGGGCATCTTTACGTTCTTTTACATAAATATGCAAAGGCTTTCCGTTCTCGTCCAGCTTAAAGCGCACTTCAATGGTTTCGAAACTAATAGCGCCGTTTTTAAATCGCTTTTCTTTTAAGAGTTTGGCAATATTATTAAGGGTTTGTATTTCCTGTACAAAGTCTCCTGCACAGGTTTCAATTACCTCCTGGGCTTCCTCGTAAGCAAAGCGGCGTTCTGAGTGAATAATGGTTTTACCAATCCAGGTACCATATAAACGCCCTGTTTCATCCATTTCGAATATCGCTGAAAAGGTAAGCTTATCTTCGTGTGGCCGTAAAGAACAAAGCCCATTTGATAATTTTTCCGGCAACATCGGGATGGTCCGGTCTACGAGGTAAACCGAAGTAGCCCGGTGCAATGCTTCTTTTTCCAGCTTCGATTTCTCTTCGATATAATGCGTAACATCGGCAATATGCACCCCTATTTCCCAACGGCCGTTTTCCAGCGCCCGGATAGACAGGGCGTCATCAAAGTCTTTCGCGTCAGCGGGGTCGATGGTAAAGGTCGTAATGCCCCGCATATCCCGACGTTGACTTATTTCCTCTTCCGGAATAATTTCGGAGATCGCTTCTGCCTCTTGTTCTACCTCATGCGGAAATTCGAAAGGCAAACCAAACTCAGCCATAATAGAATTAATTTCGGCCTCATTCTCGCCTGCTGGGCCAAACACTCGGATTACCTTACCTATTGGGTTCTTGTTCCCGGATTTAGGCCATTGGGTAATTTTTACGAGTACCTTGTCGCCGTTTTGCGCTTCATTGATATCTTCTTCGTTAATAAATATATCAAAATAAAGCTTCCGAAAATTTGGCACGACAAAAGCAAAGTTCTTTGAAAGCTCCAGACGTCCGGCTACTTCATCGCTCTTACGCTCAAGTATTTCGGTAACTTCGCCTTCAGGCCGACCGTCGCGGGTAGATAAGATGCGTACTTTTACCCGGTCACCACCCATGGCAAATTGCAAGCTCTCGGTAGGTACTCGTATATCTTCTTCACTTTCAGCCGAAATAACGTAGGCATGGCGGCTATTGGCTAAATCTACAATTCCTTCTATTTCTTTACTTTCGGTAATATTTAACACGTAATTACCTTCTGAAATAGCCGTAATCTTACCTTCCTTTTTAAGTTGACGTAACAAATCGTTGATCAATTCCCGACCTGCTTTATCCGTAACATCAAACCGCCGCGAAATTTGTTTATAGCCAAAGGGCTTACCAGGACTGCCTACAAATATTTGCAGCAGTTTGCCTTTGCTAATTTCTACCCCACCACGTGGGTTGGTCTTATTTTTACTTTCCGAGCGGTTTCCCCGACTGGATTCACTATTTTTCTTTTTTCTTTCCATCTGTTTACAGAGGTGTTCCTAAATTTTAATTTGCCTGGTCAGCCAATAAAGCTTCCCGCTTAGCCTGTGCTCTTTTGATATCGTCCAGTTCGCCTTTCGGGATAGCCGCCAATAGTGTACGTGTATACGGATTCTGAGGATTAGCGTATACTTCGTGCGCTGGCCCCGACTCAACTATTTTTCCGGCATTCATTACAAAAATACGATCGGCCATAAAACGGGCCACGGCTAAATCGTGGGTAATAAATATATAGGTTATGCCAAATTCGGCTTTAAGCTTATTTAGCAAATTCAGAACCTGCGCCTGTACCGAAACATCAAGTGCCGAAACGGACTCATCACAAATAATACATTTCGGTTCCAAGGCCAATGCTCTGGCAATACTAATACGTTGACGTTGCCCACCCGAAAACTCGTGTGGATAACGATGAAAATGTTCCGGTATAAGGTTAACAGTTTGAAGCAATTCGTACACTTTCTCGCGCCGTTCTTTATCATTTGCCAACACATTGTGCACCTGCATAGGCTCCATAATAGCTTGCCCAATGGTTTGCATAGGATTAAGCGAAGCATACGGATCCTGGAATATCATCTGGAAATTTTTGCGACTCTTCCGCAAGGCTTCGTCCGATAATCCGGCAATATTTAGGTTATTGAACTGAATAGAACCCCCAGTAGCTGGCACCAGCCGCAGCAAAGCCCGTCCCAAAGTAGTTTTTCCACAGCCCGATTCACCAACTAAACCAATGGTTTCGTTCGGGTAAACCTCAAAGCTAACGCCATCCACCGCTTTGATATACTCGGTACTTCGCGTGAATAACCCTTTACGTACCGGGAAATAAACTTTTAAGTTATCAACAACTAATAAAGGCATTTCAGAAGATGGCTTTATCGTACTATATTCCTGATTTACAATAATTTCCTTATCTGGTGATCCATCTTTCGCCATGATTTTTCCACTATCATCAACGGCCATAAAATCACTGACAGTAGGCAAATATTTTTTCCCCATAGAAAGTTTGGGACGGCAAGCCAGTAAAGCCCGGGTATATGGATGCTGGGGATTGCTGAAAATATCCAGAACTGATCCTTGCTCCACAATTTTACCCCGGTACATCACCATAATTCTATCGGCAATCTCCGCTACAACTCCTAAATCGTGGGTAATAAATAAGATTGAAGTATTATTCTGTACCCGCAGATCATTTAATAGATCCAGAATATGGGCCTGCACCGTTACATCCAGTGCGGTAGTTGGCTCATCTGCAATCAGGATAGAAGGACCACAGGCCATAGCCATGGCAATTATTACCCGTTGCTTT
>JAQBNV010000188.1 GCA_028288395.1 Adhaeribacter sp.
TACCAGACCGAAGTATTGGCCGCCTCGGTACGCCACGTGATGCACCTGATACAGTGTGCCGAAGTAGGAGCTGATGTAGTTACCTGCCCGCTAAGCGTTATTACTTCTCTTTTAAATCATCCTTTAACCGATATTGGTTTAGCTAAATTCTTAGCTGATCATAAATCCGTAAACATTTAAGTTAATTATTAATTATGCGTTACAAATTATGAATACATTCCAAATGCTAGCATTTTAGTTTTTGACTGTATTTATAATTTGTAACTCTTAATTTCTAATTCATAATTAATTAAATGTATATCATAAAAGTTAAAGGCAAAGCCAAAATTCCGGATTACATTCAGTTGCGCGATGAGCATTTTGTGTTGATTGCTTATTTCCGGGCCGACCGACCGCTAAAGAATATGGAGCGATACGGACTTGCCGGAAAAGAAGAAGCGCTAGCCGAAGTGATCCAGAACCTGGAATTTGGTAAATTGCAGCAATTGGAAATTTAAAAGCATGGAATTTTCTTCTTCGCCGGTAGTTACATTAAGAGATGTCTTTATTTACCAGGATGTAAATACGGTTCTTAGTCAGGTATCTTTTGAAATTGAGAAAGGAGAGTTTGTGTACCTGGTGGGTAAAACCGGGAGCGGAAAAAGTTCTTTGTTAAAAACCCTTTACGCCGATTTGCCGCTCCGGAGTGGCTTAGCGCAGGTAGCAGGGTTCAAAATATTTAAAATTTCCCGCAACCAGGTTCCTTTCCTGCGCCGGAAAATCGGTATAGTTTTCCAGGATTTTCAGTTACTCACCGACCGCAATGTAACCGAAAACCTCACCTTTGTACTGAGAGCCACGGGGTGGAGAGAAAAATCAAAAATGAAACAGCGGATATCGGAAGTGCTGATGCGAGTAGGCATGGGCTCGGCTGGTTCTAAAATGCCCCATCAGCTTTCGGGCGGCGAGCAACAGCGAATTGTAATTGCCCGGGCCTTATTAAACGAACCAGTAATATTATTAGCCGATGAGCCTACCGGTAACCTCGACCCGGATGTAGCGGAAGGTATTATGCAGATTTTTTTAGAAATTAATAATTCCGGTACGGCGGTCTTAATGGCTACGCACAACCACCATATTATTCACCGGTACCCCAAGCGGGTGCTAAAATGTGTAAACGGGCAGGTCCTGGATTCGGTAAAAGAGCAGTTTGCTTTATCGGATGGGTTTTAAGTTACCCCGATACCCAAATAACCTGATGATATTCCTTTTTAATTTACCTTATTTGATTAAACTGGTAGGGAATAGAAATAAAAAAGCCTTACCGGCACGGTAAGGCTTTTTTATTTCTAAAATATAGGCCAAATTCCGGTAGTTTATGTTTTCAAATTAATCTACTGCGTTTTCGACTTTCTTAACGCCTTTTTTGGTAGTATTTTTTACCGCTTTACCGGCTTTCTTCGCGCCTTTACCGGTAGCTTTGGCTCCACTTACGGCCAGGTCTTTGGTCCCTTTACCAACTTCTTTCGCTCCACTTCCTACTTCGCTAACGCCTCTTTTGGCTCTTGCTTTATTCGTAATAGTATCCTGTAATACAGTGGTCAGCTCTTTCTTATCATTGGCCAGTGCCGGAACAGTTGGGTTAGCCTGTAAGGACGTTACATTTACCACTCCGGCCAACAGGATTGCTGGTAAATATTTAAACATTGAATTTTTCATGGCTTTATTCCCCTTAGTTTTATAGGTCATTTTCTGTAGCCTGTAACGATTTTTAGCCGATATAGTTTCGGGCATTAAGTTAGTCAACGGTTTTTAGAGCCTATATAAACGCTTTATAAATGACCTTATTTCGTTCGCCAGAGCATAGATTGAGCCTTTTTGGTAAGTTCTGGGGCCAGGTTTAAAGTAAGGATACCAAGGCCGTAAACCAAAGTGATTAGCGTCGAACGGCCGGCAATATCGAGCGGAGTATTGTACATATATGGCAAAGCAATTCCTATAAAGTAACTGGTAACGGCCAGCGCAATTATCTGCAAAGAGGTTTTGTCGAAGGGTTGCATCCGGAACCAGTACCACACCAGTAGTAAACGTAATAAGTTTATCAGTACATAAGAAAGCATGGTAGCTAAAGCCGCTCCCGCAATGCCGTAAAGCGGAATAAATATCAGATTTGTAAAAATAGTCAGAACCGATAAAAAGATATTCAGGATTAAGTCGGAGCGGTATTTGGCCGATGTAATTAATATATGGCCGTTGATGCCGGTAGCCAAATCGAAAAGCCGGGCCAGGCCTAGAAACAATAACACGTAATGCCCCTGGCTGTATTGTTTGGGCAGCAAGGCAAACATATTTTGAATATTTGCCCAAATACCAATAAATAAGAGGCAGCCAATTACCAGGTTCATCCGCGTTACCTGTTTATACAACTTTCCCAGACCTGTCGTATTCTCGGCTTTCCAGAAATCAGCAATCTGCGGCAAAGCAATTTTGTAAAGCGACCGGCCCGGAATGAGGATTACACTGGCAATATAAGCGGCGGTTGTATAAACGGCTACTTCGCTCAATCCCAGGTAATGACCAATCATCATTGTATCGATGGAGATGATAATGGTACCGGAAATATTACCCAACAACGCATAAAAGCCGTATTGCATCATTTGTTTAAGCGGTTTTTCTTTCAAAGGCGTTAGTTCCGGGCGGATAAAAAACTGCTTCAGCCAGGTGATGTATACCAATAATATTAAGGATACCGAACAATTGACCGCTACAAAGAGCAACAGAAAGACGTCGAAAGAATAAAATTTCCAGGCATAACCCAGGATGGTTGCCGTAATGAGCAGGCGCAGCACGAAGTCCTGGATTAAAGAAGGAACTACTGTTTTGTAAAGAGAGGTGAGATAAGCGTTAAATAAGTTAAACAGCAGGGTGAAAAAACCGAGCGGAATGATGTAATAGTAATAATCCAGTATTAAAGCCGACTGGTTGGTATAGTACCCGATAATTAATTGCCGGAAAAGAAAAAACAGCAAGGTTATGGAAAGGAAACCGGCCAAAGGAATACCCAGGAAAAAAACCAGGAAATTATTATGCCGATTTGCCTTGTCCCGGAAATAAGGAAAAAATTTAACC
>JAQBNV010000529.1 GCA_028288395.1 Adhaeribacter sp.
TCCCAAAATAGCCGATACCGATGTGCGGGTACGGAAAGGGGCGATAGACTACGTGATAACGCTGGGCGAAAATTATTATTCGCTCGATTCCTTATCGCAGGTAACGGTAAATAAAATGGTGGTTTATCCGCAGGCTTCCCTGGTTACCAAACCCTCTAAACGAATTTCTTTAAAAGTACGCTCCGCTAAAACCAGTGCGACTGATTTCTTCCAATCGCTGCCCGAAGGTATGTTTGAAACTTTTGAAGGCATTAAGACCCAGGGTTTTCTGACCTACAATATGAATTTATCTGTAGATATGGACCAGGTAGACAGTCTTAAATTCGATTCGGATTTAAATGCTCAGTATTTTAATATTTTGCAATACGGCAAAACCGATTTCCGGAAACTTAACCACTCCTTCGAACATACCGTGTACGAATACGGCAAGCCGCTGCGTACCTTTGTGGTGGGACCCGAGAATCCTAACTTCACGCCGTACAACCAAATTTCGCCATATCTCAAAAATGCCATTCTAACTTCCGAAGATCCCCGTTTCTTTACCCATAAAGGATTTCATAGGGGCGCTTTCCGGCATTCGATGATTGCTAATTTAAAAAAGAAAGATTTTGTAAGGGGCGGTAGTACCATTTCGATGCAACTGGTGAAGAATGCTTTTTTAACCCGCAAGAAAACTATTGCCCGCAAAGCCGAAGAAATTCTGATCGTCTGGCTTATTGAAAATAACCGGATTACGACTAAACAGCGCATGTACGAGGTTTACCTGAATATTATTGAATGGGGGCCCAACGTATACGGCGTAAAAGAGGCCAGTCGTTTCTTTTTCAGCAAGCACCCCAGCCAGTTAACTTTAGCTGAAAGTTTGTATCTGACCAGTATTATCCCGAGCCCCAAATTATACCGGTTTTCGTTTGATGCTTACGGTAATTTGCGCAACCGTCCCCGCTATTACTTACGGTTGATTTCGGGTATTATGCACCGCAAAGGCTTAATATCGGATTACGACTACAATAATTTATACCCGGCTGTTAATTTACAAGGCCGGGCGCGCGACTTAATCGTTACGGCTACTCCTTTGCCGGCCGATACTATTGTGGTAGATAATATGCCGCTTGATTTGGATTTAGAAGCCCCGATTGATTTATTAGATTAAAAGAAAGCTATTTACTAAACTAAAAAGGCCTGGTATGCAACCAGGCCTTTTTAGTTTAGGGTTAACAAATAAACAGATTATTCAATATTACTTGGCGGAATATTTTTATCAGCCTCTTTCTGGGGGAGTAATAAGGAGAGTATTACGGAACCAACTAAAATTACCGCTACAACCAGTAACGCATACATCATATCTATTTTAATAAAATTGGCCAAAAGCAGTTTTGCGCCGATAAATACAAGAATCAAAGATAAGCCATAATGTAGGTAGTGAAATAATTTCATGATTCCGGCTAAGGCAAAATAGAGTGCCCGCATACCCAATAAAGCAAACACATTAGAAGTATACACGATAAAGGAGTCTTGGGAAACCGCGAGAATAGCCGGAATAGAATCGGCGGCAAAAACCACATCGGTGGTTTCAACCATTACCAACACAATAAAAAGCGGGGTTACAAATAAGGTTTTTTCTTTCCGGACAAAAAACTTATCTCCAACCAATGCATTGGTTACCGGGAAAAAACGACTGATAAACTTAACAACTGGGTTGGCTTTGGGATCTATTTCCTCTTGTTTGGAGGTTGCCATTTTTATACCTGTAAACACCAGGAAGGCGCCGAGCAAGTAAGTAATAAAATGGAATTTTTCTAACAGCGCCACACCCACCAGAATAAAAATGGCCCGCAACACCAGGGCACCCAAAATTCCCCAGAAAAGTATTTTATGCTGGTATTGCGTGGGTATCCCGAAATAATTGAAAATCAGCAGAAAAACAAAAAGGTTATCAACGCTTAATGATTTCTCGATGAGGTAAGCCGTTAAAAATTCGAGGGCTGGATCTGTTCCGTAACGGTAATAAATAAACAGGTTAAACCCAAGCGACAAGGCTATCCAGAAAAGGGTCCAGAAAATAGCTTCTTTTATTTTGACCTCATGCGCTTTCCGATGAAAAACGAGTAAGTCGAGCGCCAGTAATACGAGTACAAACCCATTAAAAGCTATCCAGAAATATATATTTTCGTTCATTGTTCAGGGCTTGAAGGCTTTTGGCAGACGTTTGCCAGCCAAAACAACCGGCAAATCGGGTATTGCCTAAGTAAAAAATATTGCCTGGCCCGATTTACCTATGGGGGTATACGCAATAAAAAAGGAATGGCCCGGCCAACCCCGGATTACTCTGGGGCTACAACAGGAACAAATGAGCGAAAATTAGCGGGTCAAATGGCGGAAATAGCTGTTTATCTTCATTTTTAACACCCCATAAAATGCTTCCTTTATTATACCTTGGGTCATTTTAGATTGCCCTTTGGCCCGATCGGTAAATATTATTGGCACCTCCTTTATTTTAAAGCCATATTTAAAGGTCAGAAATTTCATTTCGATCTGAAATGCATACCCAATAAAACGTATTTCGTCGAGCGGAATGGTTTGAAGCACTTGCCGGGTGTAGCAGATAAACCCGGCGGTGGCATCCTGAATGGGCATTCCGGTAACGAGCCGCACATAAAAACTGGCGAAGTACGACATCAGCACCCGGTTCATGGGCCAGTTTACAACGTTTACGCCTTGAATGTAGCGGCTCCCAATGGCTAAGTCAAAACCATTGTCGGCACAGGCTTCCCGTAGCCGAATTAGGTCTTCGGGATTATGCGAAAAGTCGGCGTCCATCTCAAAAATATAGGTATAACCCCGCCGCAAAGCATATTTAAACCCATGAATATAGGCAGTACCCAGGCCCATTTTTCCTTTTCGTTCTTCCAGAAACAACCGGTCGGGGAACTCCAGTTGCAGTTCCTTGATAATGGCAGCTGTACCGTCGGGAGAATTATCGTCAATTACTAAAATATCGAAAGGTACAGTCAGCGAAAATACCTTACGGATAATGTCAGCAGCGTTTTCTTTTTCGTTGTAGGTTGGAATTACAACAAGGGAGTCATTCATACACTCAAATATAGCAAAACAAGCCGAATCCTTTTTTATCCTCTTTCCTTAATCTTTATTATTTGGTACTAAATAGCCTTTTGAGCATGCCTGGTGGCTACGGCAGATGGTTTATTATCTTTTCATTACTTCAAACCTGTTTGGTTACCGCCGGAGGTCCATCTAATAAAACTACTTACTTCTTTGTAACTTGCCGGCGCTGTTCGGAGCCTAAAAAACAGCATTTAGATGAATGACTAATAACAAATGTGTTTTTCTGGACCGCGATGGGGTTTTAAACGAGGAGCGGGGCGATTATACTTTTCGGGTAGCAGATTTTAACGTGCTAGCGGACGTACCCGAAGCTTTACAAATATTAAAAGGCGCCGGTTACCTGCTGGTGGTGGTTACCAACCAGGGAGGCCTGGCTAAAAAAGTATATACCAAAAATGACATGCTGGCCTGCCACCAGAAATTACAGGCAACTGTAAATAATTTGATCGACGCTTTTTATTATGCGCCCGCGCACCCGTCCGTCTCTGCCTCGCTGGCCCGTAAGCCCGATTCACTTATGCTGGAAAAAGCGATTGCCCGGTTTAATATTGATGTAACGCAATCCTGGCTCGTAGGCGATCAGCACCGGGATATAATAGCTGCCCAGAAAGTAGGTCTGAAGCCCATTTGGATAAAAGAATTTCCGGAACCAGGCGTGTGCTCGGCCCCGGATTTATTATCGGCAGCGCAACTGATAGCCGGAAATAAAAAAACCGGTAACTGATTACCGGTTTTATATTGGGGCTAAACGCAAAACTTAGCTGCGGTCAGCATCGGCTTTGGCGCCAGATACGTCTTTAGCGAAGTGAGTAGGGGGCTGCTCATTACTCTTAGAATAAGCCGGACAGGTTTTTCGGGAGCAAGAGGCCGTAGCCATCAGGCAAACCGCCGCAAAAATTGTTAATAGTTTCATGTATCTGCTGGTATTAATAAGCCAAAAATATGATTTATTTAATAATAAGCAAAATATAGTAATATAAATATTTTACTTATAGCCTAATATTTTCAACATCGAATCACTGCTCTGTTCTTCGGCAAACAACCAGCTTTTTAAATTGCCGGTTTCGTCCCGATCGATTATAACGTGTTTCGGTGCTGGTATTAAGCAATGTTTAATGCCACCGTAGCCGCTCAGCGACTCCTGGTAGGCTCCTGTATGAAAGA
>JAQBNV010000203.1 GCA_028288395.1 Adhaeribacter sp.
CACCTGGGTAACCAGTTCATTTTTCACTGCTTTCTGATTATTAAAGGTTAAAGCCCAAATATTGCCCGAAACAAAATCGCCGTAAATATATTTGCCTTCGAGGCCGGGCAAGCTTTTATCCCGCACCACGTACCCACCCGTAACAGAACGACCCGTTTCACTGCCCTGCTGGTAACTGTAGATAGGCGCTATTAGGTTGGTTTTATCGCAGTTCTGAGATTCGAAGCAGGCATCGGCTTCCATTATTTTCCAGCCATAATTGCCGCCTTTCTGGATAATACTAATTTCTTCAATTTTATTCTGGCCCACATCTCCGGCCCATAAGGCGCCGGTGGTCCGGTCGAAATTCATCCGCCACGGATTACGTAAGCCATAAGCAAATATTTCTTCCCGGAAGCCTTCGGTATTGCCCCGGAAAGGATTATCGGCGGGTATGGCATATTTTAAGTTTCCGGCCGTTTTATTTACATCTATCCGCAGCACTTTACCCAGTAGTTCTTTCCGGTTCTGGGCATTGTTTTGCGGGTCACCGCCGCTGCCGCCATCGCCCACAGCAATGTACAGAAAACCATCGTTGCCAAAAGTTACTTTACCACCGTTGTGGTTACTATAGGGCTGGTTGAACCGGAGCAGAATAACTTCACTGCCCGGGTCGGCCACATTGGGGTTAGCGGCATTTACTTTAAACCGGGAGATAAAAGTTTGCAACGGACTGCCACCGGTGTAGTTCACGTAAAAATAACCCGTTGTTTTATAATCGGCCGGGAAAGCCAATCCCAATAGCCCACGTTCGCCGCCACTCACCACCCGGTCCGTGATATCCAGGAAAACAGGGGCTGCCGCCGCATCAGCTTTGTTCGGGAATACCTGTATTTTACCTTTTTGCGCCACCACAAACACGCGATCAGTGCCATCGTTGGGACTGGTTAGTTCCACGGGTTGTTCAAACGACAGCTTTGGAAATGCCTCGGCCAATTGGTATTCGGCGGGGAGGCTATTGTTGGGATCATCTTTTTGCTGCGTTTCCGATGCATCGCAACTGGTCAACAGAAAAAGCAGGCTTAGTAGGGTTATCATATCAATTTGTTTCATAAAAATTAGGTAATACTTTTCATACGTTAGCGGAATAAATTATTTGCCCCTTGCTGCCACTTAAATGTAAATAAAAAAATGGCTGGACTCCCGGCTTTAAAACAAAGCCTTAAACACTTCGGATAAGAACCTTAAGGAGTTATTCGGATAAGTGCTTCACGCATATTGATTTATAAGTTGTTACGTTTACCGGAAAACTACGTACAGAAAAAACAAAACAAAACCGAAAGTAATTTGGATCAGATAAAGCATACCTTACATAATTACCGGGCAAATGACCTGAAGCGCAATTTTCTGAAACAACGCCCGGTGGTGGTTTGGATTACCGGTTTACCTGCGGCCGGTAAAAGCACGCTCGCCAGAAACCTGGAAACCAGTTTACTCGAAAAAGGTTTTTTTACGAAATGGCTGGATGGCGATTTCCTTCGTAACGGGCTTACCCGTGATTTAGGTTTTTCGGATGCCGACCAGGAAGAAAATATTCGTCGCAGCGCCGAAGTAGCAAAACTTTTCCAGGAAAGCGGAATTATTACTATTTGTACCTTTATCAGCGCCTCGGACCGGCTTCGGAAACTGGCCCGGGAAATTATTGGGATAAGTAATTTTTTGGAAGTATATGCGAATTGTCCACTGGAAGCTTGTGTGCAACGCGACGAGAAAAACATGTACAGCCGGGCCTTGCGGGGAGGCGTTACAAACCTTTCGGGCGTTACTTTCCCGTACGAACCACCTACCAACCCCTGGCTGGAATTATACACCAGTTACCACACCGAGGAAGATTGCAGCAATAAATTATTGCAGGCGTTACTGCCCCGGATAGAACTTTAAACCCGGTTTTTAAATATTGCGGCGTGCTTCGGGGTCAAATAAATTCTTAAATATTTTGCACCCTCGGAATGTCTCAGTAATTTGAGCCCTTACTTTTAATTTAATTACTTCTGTTTTCGTGCATACTACTTCTAATAAATTCTACTCAATCGCGTATTTTTCTGGCAAAAAGACCTGGTTAATGTACCTGGCACTTGTGGCCCTACTGCTGGGTAGCAGTTGCCAGTCTAAACAAAAACCTATATTTACGCCTGCCTCGGCCGAAGCAGTAAATAAAGAACTGCTCACCGATACCATTAAACCGGCAGTGGCTAAACCCGATACCCTGGCCATAGCCAAGTCTTCGCCGGATACAACTGCGGCCAAATCTACGGCTACCTCTAAAGTAAACACCGAAATGAACCCGCCTGGCTGGCCGGTAAAAAGTCCGGCAGCATTACCGGGTGCTATTTTGCCGGGTAAACGCATTATTGCTTTCTACGGCAACCCTTTGTCTAAACGAATGGGGATTTTGGGCGAATTGGAACCTGAACAAATGTTTGCCCGCTTAGACCAAGAGGTAGCGGCCTGGGAAAAAGCCGATCCGGCCACGCCCGTACAACCTGCTTTCCATGTAATTGTGGTAACGGCCCAGGGCGAACCCGGTAAAGGTGCAAAATACCGCCTTCGCATGTCGGACCATGTGGCTGAAAAAGTAATAGGTTGGGCCCAGCAGAAAAACGCCATTGTTTTCCTCGACCTGCAAATAGGCCGTAGTACCTTGCAAGAAGAGATTCCCCGGCTGGAGCCATTCCTAAAATTACCTAATGTACACTTGGGCATTGATGCCGAATTTGCCATGAAAAGCAATGGGGTGCCCGGACGACGGGTGGGCAGTTACGATGCCGCCGACATAAATTATGCTACCTCGTTCCTGGCTAGCATGGTAGATAAATACCAGGTTCCGCCAAAGCTGCTGATTGTGCACCGTTTTACGCAACGGATGATAACCAATTATCAAAATATTAAACTCGATCCGCGCTACCAGATTGTCATGCACATGGATGGCTGGGGCGACCGAATACTTAAAAGGAGTACGTACCTGGCTTACATCCAGAAAGAACCGGTACAATACACGGGCTTTAAAATATTTTACAAAAACGACAAGCGCAAACCCGGCTGGCGCATCATGACACCCGAAGAAGTACTCAAGCTAAATCCCAAGCCCCTGTATATCCAGTACCAGTAATAAAAGTAAAGCCCGGTAAATAATGCCGGGCTTTACTTTTAAAGGATTTTAGTAAACTTTTCAAGTCGTTTTCTCTTTCTTATTTGTCCTTGAGCCCTTCTCACTCCTTACTAT
>JAQBNV010000217.1 GCA_028288395.1 Adhaeribacter sp.
TGGTTTGGGTACGAGGTGGGTGGTTTATTTAGAATAGGTATTTAAATATTGCTGGTGTTTAATCTTCCTCGTATGATCGGATGTAATGATCGGCAGACCAGGGACCTGCCTCGTAAATCAGGAAAACCACCAAAAGTAAAAGCGTAATGAAAGAAATCCACCATTCGACAGAAACGGCAGAAGAATCGGAACCAGACCAGACAAATATTACCCCGCCCGGTACCATTTGATTAATGGCCTGCGCATCAAAACCGGGCCATATAAAGAATATGGCCCCTATCAGTATAGGAATTTGGAAGAGGATGGCCAATCTGGTAAATAAGCCAATGGCAATCATCAGACCGCCAATCAGGTGAACAAAAGCGATAATGTAAGCTAATTGTAAAGAATTCCAGTCGATATTAACGTTCTGCAATAAACCTTGCAGCGCCCATATATCTTTTAAAAATAATACTCCTTTGGTGAAAAGGAAAATTCCCAATGCCATCCGAACGACATCGAGCCAGGCCGGGTGGTGGGTTCCCGTCCAGTTGCCAATTTTTTGTGTTAGTTCCATTGATTTCGTATTTAGTTAAATAAAATACTTTAACATCAATCAAACCACCCCAGGCTGTATTACCTAATTAATGCCGGACCGGATTTAACTTTCCCGGTGGGTACGCATATAATTATCGATGGACCAGCGGCCGGAACCATAAATAAAAAACACGATTAATAATATTAGGGTAACAGCCGAAACCCACCATTGGGTATTAATGGTTCGCAGGCTTTCATCGGAGTGAACGAAGAGTACAGCGCCCAGTAAGATAGGGAACTGGAATAAAATTGCTGGTCGGGTTAACAAACCTAAAGCAATCAGAATGCCTCCAACCAGGTGAGCAAAGGCAATATAATGCGCAAAAATAAAAGAGGACCAATCGAGATTGATTTGCATCAGCAAACTTTCCAGAACCCGGATATCACTGATGAATAATAATCCCTTAAACAAAATAAAAGTACCTAACCCGATGCGAATCAGGTCGAGCCAAAGCGGATGATGGGCATCCGCCCAGTGCTCTATGCGATGCGTTAACTCCATAGCTTTTATTTATTAGAAACCTTTATTTATTATACGTTTCAAATAAATTATTGGATTACAAATAGTAGTTTATTTTAAAGCAGGCTCTGGCCGAAAAGGGGAGTGTTGCTTAAATATATCAAAAAAGCTGGCGTTGGCGGGGCTATCAGTGAAAATTTCGAGAATACCGGCACCGCCTTTCCAAAACAGCGGCAGGTTGTTTTGAAGGTCGGATAAACTGTGGCAAGCATAATAACCCATTTTAAAATCAACGGCAGTTTGGGCAGCATTTAATGCCTGTCGGGTTTCGAAAAACTCTCCTAATTCGGGTTGCTGACGTGGTCCGTCAATAATCCGGAAAATTCCCCCCGCTTGATTATTAAAGAGAATGATACGTAAATTTTCAGGCAAATAATTGTGCCAAAGCCCGTTGCGATCATAAAAAAAAGCCATATCGCCGGTCAGAAGCACAGTTAGTCGATTACTGCTTAAAGCCGAACCCACGGCGGTACTGGTGCAGCCATCGATGCCGCTGGTGCCGCGGTTGGCGAAAACAATTGTTTTATTCGTGGGTAGTAATCCTATAATATTGGCGTACCGCACTGCCATGCTGTTGGCCAGGTGTAAAAAACTATTGGCTGGCAGGTGCTGCATGACCAAGGCGTAGGCGGTAAATTCACTGTAAACCGGTTGCGTCAGAAAATGCTTTAAATAATTTTTTGCCTTTTTTTCTCTTTGTTGCCAAGCAGTTTGGTAATTACGGCTCGTTTTGAAAGAATTATTCTTAAGGGCGCTGAAAAAGCTAACAGGAGTAGACCGGATTATTTGCGTTAAGGATTGAAAAGGGTCGGCTACGGTGCCGGCAGGCTGCAGATGCCAATGGGCCCGAGGCGGAAAGGCCCGCAAAAATAATTTTAAATTTTTAGAAATATTCGATAAGCCAAAAGTAATAAGCAAATCAGGTTGGAGTTCCATAGCATCAGAGGTGTGCTTGCCAGCTAAATGCGTATCCTGGTAGCGGCACTCCTCGGGTATCTGGTGCAGGTTTGAGATAATATCACCTATAATGACTGCTCCGTTGGAGCGGGCAAAAGCTTGTAAAGCTCCTAGCAATTCTGCATCCGGCGCTAGTTGCCCGGCTACAATTAATATTTTGCGGTAATTTGCCAGCGCAAAACCCAGTAAATTTTGGTATGCATCAGATATCGGGAATTCATTGGGAAGCTCCCGGATAACCTTCACGTTTTTATCAAACCTGATGGTTTCGCCGGGCTGGGGATAAAACGGCTCTCGCAAAGGAATATTTATTTGCACCGGTCCGGGAGGGTACGCCTGGGTTTCGAGTAAGGCTTCGGAAACAAGTCGCTGCCCGTACCAGATTTCGTCAGGATGTTGGCCTACAGCCGGAAATGAAAAGCTTTTTTTGATGTGGCGGCCATAAATATTCTCCTGCCGGATGGTTTGGCCGTCGAGCTGATCAATCCATTCGGCGGGGCGGTCGGCTGTAATTACCACCAAAGGAACCTGCTGGTAAAAAGCTTCGGCCACGGCAGGAGCATAATTGAGGGCAGCTGTGCCGGAGGTACAAACCAAAACGACCGGCTCCCGGGTGGTAAGTGCAATGCCCAGACCGATAAAAGCTGCTGCCCGCTCGTCGGAAACTGTTCTTACCAATATTCCGGGGTGCCGTACAAAAGCCAGCGTTAATGGAGCGCAACGCGAACCAGGAGAAAGAACCACCTGGCGCACGCCCCACTGGGCACAAATTTCGGCAATATTAAATATAGCCTGTAAATTCATTTCTTTTTCTTCACAATTATGTCGCGCATGGTTTCCATCTTAAACTTGGTTTCCAGCCACTCTTTTTCGGGTTCCGATTCGGCAGTGATGCCGGCCCCGGCGTATAATACCGCAGAGTCTTCTAATAGTTGCATACACCGCAGGTTTACAAAAATATGCGATTCGCCATCTACCTGCACCGGACCCAGAAAACCGCTGTAATAAGAACGATCATAACCTTCCTGCTGCCGAATAAAGTCGGTAGCCGCTTCTTTGGGCATGCCGCATACCGCCGAAGTAGGGTGCAGTAACGCCAGCATATCGGTTCCCAGCTGCGGAAAAGGTACCTGGTTCATATCTACCGTAAAATCCGTGCGCAGGTGCATTAAGTTACCAGCTACTACTGTGCGGGGACCCGCCTCGGTGTATTCACGCAGCCTTATTTTTTTAAAACAATTCAAAATATACCGCTCTACTAACGATTGTTCCTCAATTTCTTTCTGGCGCCACATGGCATTGGCCGGATTATCGGCTGGCGTTAATAATTGAGTACCGGCCAGGGCCACGGTTTTAAAAAGCTTCTTATTATTTATTTCCACTAATATTTCGGGCGAAGCGCCCATCCAGGTACCTACCTCCGGAATAGATACGAGTGAAATAAAGGCGTTTTTATATTTGGCCTGCAATTGGCAGAAAGCCTGCCATACCCCAAAGTCCGGTTCCAGCGGGTAAGATTTGTTAAGCGACAATACCACTTTTTCGAAAGCTCCGGCTTCAATGGCACTAATTCCTTTTTGCACCAGGCTAATAAAATCAGGTTTATTTATTTGGTTTGGTAAGGAGTGGCGGTTAACGTGCCAAGTGGCAGCTAAATTCGAATCTTTAATTTTATGAAAATAATCCTGCAACCGTTTTACCAGGGCAACATATTCGGGATTTTCGTTTAACTGAAAATTAAATTTTAACTTAGAAGATAAACTGCTGAAGGTAATATCGGCTTTAATAAAGGTAGCCGGATTAGCAGCTGAAACCTGGAATGGATAAAAGGCAAAGCCCGTCAGGCCGCCTTCCAGCTGGGGCACGGTAGCAAGCGTTTGCACCCCGCGCAACGACAGGCATAATTTTATTTCGGGTGAATCCGGGAGGCACCACACGGCTACCGGCAAATTAAACCGCACGGCCGTCGAAAATAGAGCAGCAATGGTTTTCTTGTAATCTCCTTCTATCGTCACTTATAATATAGTACCATTTAAATATTGACCTGGTTACTTAGTCATTAATATACACTATTCTAAAAACCAGATCTGAACGCCTTTATTTATTATCCCGGTCCAGAACTGCTACGGTTAACCGGCTAATACAAACCAAATCGCCGGCATCGTTGTTTATTTTTATTTCCCAAACCTGGGTTTTACGGCCCAGGTGAATGGCCGTTGCCCGGCCGTGTACAAAACCGTTGCGCACGGCTTTTACATGGTTCGCATTTATTTCTAAACCCACGCAGTTTTGCCGTTCCCGATCTATTTGCAAAGACGCGCCGATGCTACCCAGGGTTTCGGCCAGCGCTACCGAAGCGCCACCGTGTAAAATGCCCATCGGCTGGTGTGTGCGGTGATCTACGGGCATTTTACCACAAAGCAACCCAGGGCCCACTTCTGTAATCTGGATACCCAGGACCTCAGCCAGGGTGTTTTTACATAAGGCATTTAATCGCGCGAGGGTATCAGTAGCAGGAGACATATTGGCCAGGATTTTTTAACGATTAAATTTGGCTACCCGAAGCTAAAATAATGGCCAAAACGGGCGTTTAAACCCCAAATGCCATTTGTTATCCTTATATTCGTAGCCGAAAACAAAAGTAGAGCAATTTTGAGTACTAAAAAAATATACCTGCTTCGCCACGGCCAGACCGATTATAACCATAAGGGCATCATTCAGGGCAGTGGGGTTGATTCTTCGTTAAACGAAACCGGATTGTGGCAGGCGCAGCGTTTTTTCGAAGCTTACCAGGACGTACCTTTCGCTAAAATATATACTTCTGCTTTGCAGCGGAGCATCCAATCGGTGCAGGGCTTTATAAATAAAGGCATTCCCCACGAAAAACACCCCGAATTGAATGAGATTTGCTGGGGCAACCGCGAAGGAACCTTTGTATCGCCCGAAACAGATCATTATTATTTTGATGTATTACAAAAATGGCAACAAGGCGAATGTCATTTACGCATCGAAGGCGGGGAGAGCCCGGAAGAAGTGGCGGCCCGGCAACGGGCTTTCCTGGAGGTGCTTTTAGCGCGCCCCGAAGAAGAAACCGTACTGATTTGCATGCACGGACGGGCCATGCGTATTTTACTTTGCGTCATGCTTAATTATCCGTTGCACTGTATGGATATTTTCGAACATCATAACCTCTGCCTTTACGTGCTGCACCATACCGGCAATATGTTTTCGGTGCACCGCAACATGGATATTGCCCACTTAGGCGAGTAATTTCTGACGAAAGAAGCTGCCGGCGAATTCTGAAACTTAAAACTGCCTGGATTTATTTGCCTTATAACCAATATATATTTAAGCTGGTTAATTAACCTTTTTTTAAGGTAGAGGTTATAAACGTATGCATCGCGCAGCGGGCTGGGTTAACCTGATTTTTACGGGCCGGCTAAATATTTATGTAAACCACTCAGGTAACGGTGGGTTAAGTGCCATCCACTTTCTAAATCCGGGCATTCCGTTTTTTATATCTGGTTGCTATTTGATATTTGAATATTTTAAATCTATTTTTGAAGCTCAAACGAACTATTTATGGCTGAAATCATAAAAATGCCCAAAATGAGTGACACCATGACGGAGGGTGTAATTGCATCTTGGCTTAAAAAGGTAGGGGATACCGTAAAATCCGGTGATATTTTAGCAGAAGTGGAAACCGATAAAGCTACCATGGAACTGGAATCTTACGAAGATGGTACTTTGTTGTATATCGGCCCCAAAGAAAAAGAATCAGTTCCGGTAGATGGTGTACTCGCCATTATTGGTAAAGCAGGAGAAGATATTTCGGGTTTATTAAACCAAGCGGACGGTAACAATGCCCCGGCCGCTGCACCAACACCAGCACCTGCAACCGAAGCAGCTCCCGCTCCTCAGGCAGAGGCTCCTTCCGCACCAGCTGCGGCACCGGCCGCAAACGTTAATGCCACAGTTATTCGCATGCCTAAAATGAGCGATACGATGACCGAAGGCACCATAGCCTCCTGGCAGAAGAAAGTAGGCGATAAAGTGAAAGCAGGCGATATTCTGGCCGAAGTAGAAACCGATAAGGCTACTATGGAACTGGAATCTTACGAAGATGGTACCCTTTTATATATAGGTATAGAAGCCGGTAATGCCGCTCCGGTTGATGGCATTCTGGCCATTATTGGAGAAGCCGGAGCCGACTACCAACAATTATTAAATGGCAACACCGGTGGCGCTGCCAATAGCAGCCGTCAGGAAGCCGAAATTGCTGATTCCCGGGTAGAAGAATCTAAAACTGATGCCCAAATACAGGAACGTACCGTTCTGGCCGAGGCCAAAGACGTATCGGTTCCCGGTCTGGGAAGCAACGGACAACCTGCAGTAGCTGCCCAGGCTTCTAATGGCGGCCGCATTCTGGCTTCGCCTTTAGCCAAAAAGATAGCGGAAGAAAAAGGCATTGACCTAAGCCAGGTAAAAGGTTCTGGTGATAATGGCCGCATCGTGGTAAAAGACGTAGAGTCTTTTGTTCCCGCTGCCCAGCCGGCTCCGGCCAAAGCTGCCGCACCGGTAGCTAATGTTCCGGCCCCAACCGGCGCTCCTTATACCGAAGTTCCGGTATCGCAAATGCGCAAGGTAATTGCCAAGCGTTTATCCGAAAGCTTATTTACGGCGCCGCATTTTTACCTGACCATGGAAATTGACATGGATAAGGCCATTGCCGCCCGTACCAGCCTGAACGAAATAAGCCCGGTAAAAATTTCTTTCAACGATTTAGTTGTGAAAGCGGCCGCTACGGCACTTAAGCAACATCCGGCCGTTAACTCCTCGTGGTTAGGCGACAAAATCCGGTATAACAACCAGATAAATATAGGTATTGCCGTGGCGGTAGAAGAAGGTTTACTCGTACCGGTAGTACGCAACGCCGACCAGAAATCGTTGTCGCAGATTGCCGGCGAAGTAAAAGAACTCGGCGGCAAAGCCAAAAGCAAAAAGCTACAACCAGCTGAATGGGAAGGCAACACCTTTACAATTTCGAACTTAGGTATGTTTGGCATCGACGAGTTTACCGCTATCATAAATTCGCCGGATGCTTGTATCATGGCGGTAGGTGGCATTAAACAAACGCCGGTGGTAAAAAATGGCCAGATTCAGATTGGTAACCTCATGAAGGTAACATTATCCTGTGATCACCGGGTAGTGGATGGAGCGGTCGGTTCGGCCTTCCTGCAAACCTTTAAAAAGCTACTCGAAGACCCCATTCTGATTTTAGTTTAATAAAAAGTAAAAGGCCTTCCGTAAAAAGAAGGCCTTTTTATTAGAGGTGGCAGCACATTTATTTTCTTCTATTTCAAAATAAACAAATGTTACGCAAAGCTCTCTTGAAGTGAGCAATTACCTAAACTATTCTTTTGTAGAAACCTTCATTAGAACCCAAAAGAGAGAGCAAGATATTCTTTCCCTTTATCCTTTTTTTGTATATAGTATATTCGTTAGTCCTGTTCCGGTTATCCGTTGATTTTGGGCGGCTAAACGGAATAAATGGGTATATCCATAGAACTGATAACCGGAACGAACTCCGTTAATCCGCGAGTTGGCGGTCATTGTAAACATAAGTTCTCGCGGCGGCCAGCAAAAAATTCAGCAAACCCGACAAAAAGAATCAGCTAGAGTTGCAGAAATAA
>JAQBNV010000253.1 GCA_028288395.1 Adhaeribacter sp.
AGGACGGCGCGCCCCAATGGAACCGCCATTTGATTTCAGATAAATTTACCCAAACCCACGGCCTGGCCCTGGTAGATATTAATTCGGACGGGCACCCGGACCTGGTAACCGGTAAGCGTTATTTTGCCCACATGGGCAAAGATTCGGGCGAATACGATTCGCCGGTGCTATATTGGTTTGCGTTAAAGCCAGGCAAGAACCCGGTATGGCAATCCCACCTGATCGACGATAATTCGGGTGCCGGAGTACACGTAGTAACCGAAGATATCACCCATGATGGCTTAATTGATATTATCATCGCTAATAAAAAAGGCGTTTTTGTTTTTAAACAGGAACGAAAATAATTTTCTTTGCCGGCGAACTAATGGGCAAAAGCCCACCGGTATATTTATTTAAATTACGAATCTGCCTAAGGGATATCCTATTAACTTTACCAAAATTTAACTTTAAAACAATTATAAGCTTTATGCAAAATTCTCCTTTAATCTTAAGAAAAACTGCTTTTGCGGTTTTGGTTCTCGGAAGCTTAAGTTACACCACCGCCCTGGCCCAGGAAGTTCCTACCCCACCTAAAATGGTACCGGCCATGACCGAGTTCTGGGAACCAGAGGTGAAAGTGGTAACCCCCGGTAGTGTAAACGCTGCACCATCTGATGCGGTAGTTCTGTTTGACGGGAAAAACCTGGACCAATGGGTATCTACCAACGACCCAGCCAAGCCCGCTCAGTGGACGGTAGGCAAAGGCTTATTTACCGTTAAAAAAGGAACCGGCAATATTCAAACAAAACAGTCTTTCCTGGATTATCAGTTGCATATAGAGTGGCAAATACCGGAAAAGATTTCGGGCAAAGGCCAGGGCCGGGGCAACAGCGGCTTGTTTCTGGCTTCGATCGGTAAAGGCGATGCCGGTTACGAATTACAGATATTGGATTCTTATAATAACCGCACCTACTCCAACGGCCAGGCCGGCAGTATCTATAAGCAGCACCGCCCCCTGGTAAACCCAATGCGCAAACCCGGCGAATGGAACGTATATGACATCGTATTTACGGCTCCGCGGTTTAAAGAAGACGGCTCTCTGTTTTCGCCGGCCAAAGTAACCGTAATACATAATGGCGTATTGGTACAAAACGATACCGAACTAAAAGGCCCTACGGTTTACATTGGCTTACCAGAATACAAAGCTCACGGCAAATCGCCTATTAAACTTCAGGATCACGGCGATCCCAGCGAGCCTATCAGCTACCGTAATATTTGGATACGCGAGTTATAGCCTTTAGCCGGTAGTAAAACCTGGTGAAGCCGTATATTTATGATAGGAGGGCTTTGTAACTGATTTATTCGTTGCTATAAATATTTAATATATTACCTGCCAAGTTTTATACAGGGTAAATATTTGTAGGAAAGGGTTCAGGTTAAAGATCCGTTCTTAAAAAATATTTACGTAAAATGCTTTTTTATAAAGCTTTGTGTGTTGTAGTAAAGCAATATTCGGAGTATGAAAAATCAGGTAGTTCATTCAAAAAGAAAGGCAGCCTTAAAAGGTTGCCTTTCTTTTTGAATGCTAGCGGAGGCAATTAGCATCGGTCGGAAGAGACACCACCACCCGGCCGGAAAGGCTGATTGAATATTTTAGCCCATTAAATATTATTCCCGAAATTTTATTCTGGATATGCCGCTCCGCAGCTCTATTTGTTTATCCTGCCAAATAAATCTCCCGGTAAGGTTGGGCGGTAGGATTATTTCGGCGAATATTCCGGTTTTTCCCTGCCGCTCCAGGTTAACTTTTATATCGCCTTTGGGGTGGGGCATTGTTGCACTGGCTTCGATTAACTCGCCCAGGGCCGGGGCGATGCGCACGGTGGCAAAACCCGGTTTATCGGGCACAATGCCGCAAATAGTAGCCAAAAAATCGTAATTAGGGCTAGCGCTCCAGGCATGACAGTCAGAACGGGCTGGTTCCGGTTTTTCAGCAAAAGTTGTTAAACCGATTGCCAGCATATTGCGCCAGGGTTTCAGCTGCGAATAATACAAGTCGGCCATCCCGGCTTTCTTCAAAGCCTGCGTCAGATAAAAGCGGTAGTAAAAAGTAGCCGGCCCCAGGGTAGCGTCCTGTAAAACATTTTCCATGGCTTCTTTACTTGCGCTGGCCGGGATAGTACCGGTCAAAACTCCCATGATACCGGCATGCTGACTGAATTTGTTTTTATCCGGCGTATTTGCCATCCGGTTTTGGGCATGGTCAAAACATTGGCGGTAAGTACTTTGGCTTAATTCCAGGGCCAGTTTTTTGTAATGTGCTGCTTCCAGATCCTGGTTAAAATAGTCAAATAGTTGGGCCGCCTGCTGCAGGGTGTAAATATATTGCAGGGTGATAATAGCCGAATTTCCGTCTTCGGCGCCTTCGGGCGTCCCTTCCGTAAACGCTTCGCTGTAATCCACAAAATTCCACCACTTCATCGGCCCAAGCATTTTTTTATTCGGGTCAATTCGTTTTTCGTACCAGTCCAGCACTCCGCGGGCGGCGGTTAAATATTGTTTCACAAAGGCTTCATCCGGGCGGTGCATCCAGTAGTCGTACAGCATCGAAACCCAAAACAACGAAAACGTAGGAATTACCTGGATGCGGTTACTCGGATACCGGCCCTGCGTTAACCCTTCGGGTACCCGGGAGTTGTAAAAATCCGTAATGGCCTTCCGGACCAGGCGGTCGTCGCCGGTAACGTATAAAGAAATTAAGGCCTGGATGCGGGTATCGGCTTCGTACTGCAATTGCTCGTAGTAGGGGCAATCGTAATACGTTTCGCCGGCGCACAAGCGGGCCGTACGCCAGCCTACCTGCCAAATCTCTTTTAGGGATTTGTCGTTGCTCGCAAAAGTAGCTTTGGCTTTAAAAGGATAACCGGTATACTGGCCATATAAATCCAGCAGGGTTAAAGGCTGATCTTTCGTTTCGATATCTACCTGCAGGTAACGGAAAGTGCGGAGCCACAAGGGCCGGAATAATCTTTTATTTCCCCCGTCGGGTCGAAAAATATCGTAGTTGCCTATTATTTCTTTTCCTTCTATTTCGTTCCGGTTGCCTTTGTTGCCATTTTTAAAAAGCGCTTCGGCATAGGTTAATTTAATAGCAGCGCCCCGGCCGCCACTGGTAATTAATTCGGGGTAAGCTACGGTGTTAAAGCCCTGGTCGAAGAGAATACTGGCTTTGGTATTAGCCGGAATTACCAAAGGGCTTTTGCCATCCAGGAATTTGTCTTTTACTTCAGAGAGGCCAGTCGTGCGTCGAACCGATTGCAAACGTTGCTGGGTTTCTTCCATAAGCGGAATACTGCGGGGTACCAGCGTCCAGAGGTTGTCGGTGCCGTAACCCAGCGGGGCGGGATTTACCAGTTGGCGGGCGGCCTGCCAGCGGGTATCATCAAAATTCAGGCTTTCCCAACCCCAGGGATACGTGGCGGCATTTACGTCGTCGCCGGGACCAACCACCATGTAACTTTTTAAACGGGCGCTGTTATCGGTAGAACAAGGCGTGTACGAAACATTTTCGGTTACCTTCCAGGTTTTATCAGTATTTATTATTTTCTCCAGCTCCGAATCGCCCTGTACCACAAAAGCAGTCTGGTTAGAAATCTGAGCTACCGGGGCATGTTCACCCATATTCCAGACCATGGCACTGATAATATTTCCGCCGCTTTTTAAGAAAGGCGCAATATCCACGGTCTCAAAATTCCAGTTATACAGGTCGCCCCGGGCGGGGCCGTTACAGACGGCCTGGCCGTTTACAAACAAGCGGTACCGGTTGTCGCCCGACACATGGATGATGAATTTTGCGGGCGCGGCCGGTAAATGAATATTTTTCCGGAAATGGTATACCCCGTAGTCCCGTTGCGGCACCTCCGGACAAGTAATCCAAAAAGCCGGCCAATGGCCGTTAAGCAGCCGGGGATTTACCGATATATTCTGAGTATTACCGCTGGTTATACTGCCCAGTACCAACAGCAACAGCAGCAAAAATCTGGTCATATAAAGTTTTGATTAAATGGATAAAGTCAAATTTTTTAAAAATAAACAAAAGGATGTTAAGCCGGCATATTTATTTAAAAGCAGGCCGTGGAAAATTATAATTGGTGACCAGAATTGGGATTCGCAAAATAGCGGGTTTATATATTCAAAAAGTTTTATAAATTCCCGGGGAAGGCCAACTATTACTGAAGCAAACCCTGGTAGCTACGGTAAAGATGCGAAACATCTCACGCAGCATTCCGGTAGGTGAGATGGTAATTTTGAGGTGGTTCTGAAATATTAACGCATAGCCAAGAATATTTCCAATTTTATGGTTTAACCCGCCAGGTAGCAAAAACATTAAAACTACCGATATAAATCTTTATCCTCCTGTATAAACTTGCTTTTAAATATATACCTGATTATACTTAGGTTTAAAGGGTAATTCGGTCGGAGTTAACTAATTGGTACACAATATATCTGGGTGGTGCAAATATTACTAAGCCGGAAATATGCTTTGCGGGGCAAGTTTCGGCTAAAACGGGATGGTTATGATTAGTCCGCCAGCCAGTGATAATGATTATATCTTAGTTTTAAAACGGAAAGGCTAGGCAAAAGCCGGCAGGGCGCAAAGCGGCGAATAATTATCCGGAATCAGCATCCGGTAGTTGGTAAAGATTAAGATCCTAAAAAGTACACTAAAATAATTTGTTACTATGAGGCGCGGTAAAATTTTAGTAGTAGGCAGTTCGAATACCGATATGGTTATAAAAGCTGAAAAATTACCCTTGCCGGGTGAAACCATATTAGGGGGCCAGTTTTTTATGAACCAAGGCGGGAAAGGCGCCAACCAGGCAGTCGCCGCCGCCCGTTTGGGTGGGCAGGTAACTTTTATTGCTAAATTAGGCGATGATATTTTCGGCCATCAGGCTATCGAGTTGTTCCAGCGGGAAGCCATTGAAACAAAATTTGTAACAATAGATGCAGAACATCCCTCTGGCGTAGCATTGATTAACGTAGATGCCAAAGGAGAAAATTGCATTGCTGTCGCGCCCGGAGCAAACAGCCAGTTAAAGCCAGCAGATATCGAAACGGCTCTCGAATCGGCAGAAAAGGATACAATTATATTATTGCAATTAGAGATTCCACTGTCTACGGTAGAATTCGTGATCCGCAAAAGTTTCCGGAAAGGGCTAAAAGTTGTTCTGAATCCCGCACCCGCCCAAACGCTTCCAACTGATTTATTCCCCCTTTTATACTTGATAACCCCCAACGAAACGGAAGCTGAGTTATTAACAGGTATCCGGGTAACGGATACCACTACTGCCCGGAAAGCGGCTACTAATTTGCAGGCGTTGGGTGTGCCCAATGTTATCATTACATTAGGATCCAAAGGGGCTTACCTGCAAACGGAATCTATTTCGGAGATAATTGCCGCCCCGCTGGTTACGGCTATTGATACTACTGCCGCCGGCGACTGCTTTAATGGTGCCCTCACCGCAGCCCTGGCCGAAAATAAGACCTTAGCAGATGCCGTAGCTTTTGCCTGTAAAGTAGCTTCTATTTCGGTTACCCGCTTGGGAGCACAAGCCGCTATTCCCTATCGCAAAGAAGTTGAAACCCAACCCTCGCTTAACTTTAACCAAGTATCT
>JAQBNV010000277.1 GCA_028288395.1 Adhaeribacter sp.
AGGTTTCGGTGAAGGCCCCGTTGGTAACCGGGTAAGTCCGGTTGAGAAAGTTCTCTGTAATAACCCAGGTGCCTTCTTCATAAATTTGCGAATGTATGGGGTTACATTTGGTCGCTCCTTCATCGATCATATATTTACCGTTAGAAGAAAATTTATAAATATCGTCTTTGGTACAGTTGTTTATATTAGGCGTCATAAACAAGTCGTATGGAACGCCATTATTTTCTGAAACGAAATAGGTTTTTATCTTCCAATCCTTGCCTACAATAAGTTCCGATTTACTAGGCGGATCATTATCCTTTTCACAACCCGAAAACACCAGCGACATGAATAAAAAAACGAACCAAGGGTTGAGATTTTTCATAAGCAGAAGTATAAGAAAATATTAGGCTAGTACTGCTCCAAAATAAATATTAGAATAAAACCGGATTGCAAATCCGGGGCTCTGTGGGACGAGATTATAAATCTCGCCCAGCCTCCTCTGAAAATTAATTTGGAGAAGTACTAGTTAGTTTTTTTCCTGGCAGGGCAGGGTCGCAAGTTAATTACGAAGTCCCTTTAAATGCATTTAACGATATTATTCATATACTTTATTTAAGGTGCTATGATGCATGGATCAAATAATTTGGATGCAGCCTAAAGCGGAGAATACTCTAAAATACAAAAAAAAAGGAAGCCGCTACTGAAGCGGCTTCCTTTTTTATAGTTAGGAAAAATATTTATTGCGCAGTAAAGGTTAAGTCTATTTTTGAAGGAACTGCCGTTGTGGTGCCTGGTAAGGAAAGTCCTTCGTTAAAAGTTACTTTTAAAGTCTGGTGGGTTAGCGTTACCACCTTTAAATTTCTTGGCGCTGTGGATGTTAAACCATAGGCAAGTAGAATATTGCCATTAATAGTTAATACATCGCAGGTGGTAGCATTTTACTGGAAGATCCAGGAACCGGGAACACTTTGCGGCGCGTTGGGTGTACATTTTGTTGAGCCTTCGTCAGCTACCACAACTCCGCCGGTATTAAAATCTAAATAGTTGTCTTTTTGGCAATCAACCAGCAAACTGTAAATATTAAATTCAGCGGTTGTACCGGTAGGCACAGCTTTGGCTTCCGTTACCTTCCAATTCTTGGCCATTAAAGTATCTTGTTTCGTCGGTTCGGCATCTTTGTCTTTTTCACAGCCGGCCATTACCAAGGTTAAAAAGAATAAGAAGAGCAATACATTAGCATTTTTCATAGCAGAAAGATAAATTAAAATATAATTGTATGTAAGGCAAAAGTAAACAACATTTTACAGAAAGATATTTGCAATTATAGTTTAAGAAAAGCAATGGCTGCTTACTGACGCTGGCCTGAACCGATAACTAGAAAATAATTCCATAGAAAAAGCTGAGATTAAGCTAAAATAATTTCGGAAAACTAAACTGCCAGCAAAGCTGCTTCCCGCAGCAATATTTACTTTGCAAATCAATATGGTCGTCAGATTTAGGTAGTAATATTTAAGCAAACGATGGCTGGTACATTTTAGTCTACTTTATTAAAACAAAAAAACCGCTTTAACAGCGGCTTTTCGGTATAATTTAATTCTTTTATTATTGCGATGGCAATGTATTAAGTCGATAGTCCTGGAGCTTTACCGGGGGCAGCGTAGCGCTAAAAGTAGTATTTATAGCTTTGATAAAAGCATTCGCTATTAAAGCCTGGCCACGCGGGTTGGGGTGTACGCCATCTAAAGAGAATAATCCGGCGGGTGGTGCCAGCGTATTTTGAGCCGCAGTTAAATTACCTAAAGTAATATTTATTTCTACCAGGGCCACCCGGTTGTTGCGGCTGGCTACTTCTTGCTTAATAATATTATTAAAAGCTGTAACCCGGTTGGTTACCAGCGTCGCCTCCGCCTGGTCCAGCACATATTGGTTCGGAATAGGCACAGAAATTCCCCAGTTTGCCCGTTGAGCCGGATTACAGGCACTGATAGGCCCGGCCAGAAGATTATCCTGGGGCGTTAATAAAGTCAAAAAGTCTTTCGTAGGGTCCATGTGGCGTAAGCCGGTAGCGGTGGCAATTACGGGGTAATTTACTTTACCAACTTTAAAATTTACGCCGTCAGCGGCGGGCCCGAGTTGGGCATAGCCGGCATTGAGGGCCGTTACCTGTGCGGCTGATAAATTAAAAGGAATGGGGGCATTAGGCCCGCCCGCAGTAAGCCCGGCATTTACTAACTGAAAAAATGGAATTTTAACTACATCGGGCACGGTAGCAACTGCACCTTTGGTATTAGCTCCGGCAGCGAGCAGGGCATCTATAGCCCCTTTAAGCGCTGCCCCAAATACCAGCGGATCGGTCATGTCGTTGGGTCCATAATTGGAGGGGTTAAGGCCGGGGTTGGCATTACCGCTCCCCCCGGAAGTTGCATAAGAAAGCAAGTCGTTGGCACCCAGCCAGTAAGTAAAGAAAGTGGGTTTGGCGGCTGCCGCATCACCAATAACACTAGCAGTAGGGGCCGAGGCAATCCGCCAGAAAAACGGATTACCCAAAGCAGGATTTATACCGTACCCCGGTACCAGCACATGAAAACTTTTAGCGCCGGGGACCCCAAAATTATTAAGGTCTGCTTTATTGCCGGTGTAAGGCGTCAGAGGCTCGCCGGGTAAGGTGGGGCCGGGCGTTAGCCCCAGGGTTTTAGTGGCGGCTGCCACCGGACAGGTGGGCAGTAAAAACTTTAAACGGCCTACTACTATGGTGGTGCCACCCGGGCCGGGAGCGGTGGAACCGAAGCCAGCCCCGCCTGCGGTACCCAAAGCCGGAAAATTAAAAGGCTTGTCGCCGTTTACCGTCTTCATACGCTCGGCCAGAATAACCGGGTAAGCATTCTGCTGGCCCTCTAAATACAGGGCATTATCCATAAAACCGGCCGTAATAGAATTACCCACCGCTACGTATTTGCTAAAGTCAGCGCTGCCGGCTACAGGTGGGGTTCTGGGGTTGGTCGGATCTTCGGCTGGTTCGGGCGGGGAATAAGAACAGGCGGGAAAAATACCGCTAAACAACAAACTGGCGGCCAGCAATTTTATATTCTTCATGAAGATATTCTGTTTAAAAATGCTCATCTGTAAAACCATTAATATTTTAATCAGCCCTATTTAAGTAATTCGTCGAAGGTGATAGATAAATAATAAACAGCACCTACAAAAGGCCCGCCGTATACTGTCCGGTAATAGTTATTGGTGATGTTAGAGCCTCCAAGTTTAAAGATTGATTTTATACTTGGTACCTTATAGCTAACCTGCGCATCCAGGGTGCCATAGGCCGGAATCTCGGCGTCATTAATACCGGCAATAAAGCTTGACTGCCAGGTGTAGGAATCAGACCAGCGGTAAGCCAGGCTGAAACCGGCATTTTTATA
>JAQBNV010000312.1 GCA_028288395.1 Adhaeribacter sp.
CATTGTCCGGGAAACGGGACTGAAACGCAAATAACGATAAACTCTTAAACCTTACCTCCATATAACTTGCTATATATCAGTCAATTTACACATTTTTACAGCATTAAACAAGCGCCTAGTTCAATTAAAGAATATAGATAACTGCTCACTCCAATTGCTTCATAAGAAAATCTAGTACTTTATTTCTAATTTCATCAGAATCGAACATCACACCAAAATGCGGGGCGTCTTTTACGATAATAAGTTCATTTGGAACACCTGCCACACTTAACCAGGCACTCAATAATTGGGATTGCCTGGGGGAAACCAGTTCATCTTTTTCGCCATGAATAATTAAAAAAGGCGGATCATTTTTATCTACATAGGTTACGGGACTGGCAGCTTTGGCTAAATCGGGGCGTGCAAGCGGGGCTGCCCCAATCAAAAGGCCTTCCGGTGATTTTTCATCATTGCTTCCAGGAAATAATATCAATTCGGAGGGACCGTAAAAATCGACAACGGCTTTGAAGCTAAATGATTTACTTGTTCGGGGCATAAAAAACGCTTTTATATTATTATTTTTAGCTAAACCCACGAGTGAAGCCAGATGCCCACCAGCCGAAAAGCCCATGAGGGCAAAGCGTTTTCTGTCGAAGCCATACTTATCGGCATTGTCATACAGGAATGAAACGGCACGATTGCAATCCTGTATCTGGGCCGGGAAAACAGCTTGGGTGCTGAACCGATAATCAATTGAAACTAAGGCAAAACCCCTGCTGACTATTTCTGCCACCGTTTTTTTCATGTAACCTATATCGGCATATTTATCATTGCTTAACCACCCACCACCATGTATAAGAATCACTAAAGGCAATTTCCCCTTGGCATTAGCTGGCAAGTAAATATCCAATAAGTGTTTTTGGAGATTATCGTTGTTGTAAGGCACGTTACTGTGCAATATGGTTCCCTGGGGTAAAATACCTATAACCGGATTGGTTTGCGAAAAACCGGATGGTAAGACTAATAAAAAGAGCAGGAGAAAAGGAAGTATAACTTTCTTCATAAATGGATTGATGTTCAATTACGGTTAAATCTTATACTTTATTCATTCTAAAAACAAATTTCTTACTTCTATTCACCAGTCATTCGGCAACTTGGCACTAATCACTTACGGGCCCATTAGTTTCATTGCCCGTAAGTGACTTTTCTTAACCAATATTTTTATACTTCCAGCAGCTTATCCGGGGTAATGGGTAAGGACCGGATGCGTTTTCCGGTGGCGTTAAACACGGCATTGGCAATGGCCGGGGCCACACCCACCAGCGCAATTTCTCCCAGGCCTTTCGAACCCATTGGGTTGGTAAAGGGGTCTTTTTTATTCACAAACAAAACATCCACATTAGGAATATCAGCATGAACCGGCACGTGGTAATCGGCTAAGTTGTTGTTAATGGGTCGGCCAAAGCGGTGGTCTACCACCAAATCTTCCATTAAGGCCATGCCAATACCGCCAACTGCCCCGCCTATCATTTGGCTGGCGGCCGTTTTAGGGCTGATGATGGTACCCGCATCGGCGCAGGAAACCACGTGGTCTATTTTAATTTTGCCCGTAGCCTCATGAACCCGGAGTTTTACAAAATGCATGGAGAACGAATACATGGAATACGGCTGCTCTTGTCCCTTCGACTCTTTCGTGATTTCCAGCGCCGGCACATTGTATTGCCGAAAAAGGTCGTTGTAAGTGATTTTAACAGCGTTTCTTTTCTTTAAAGTCACCGCATTGTTTTCATAAATAAGGTCTTCGGCTTTTACATCTGTATCTATGGCTTTATGAAAAACCTTACCTTCTTTGCTGGCCATAGCAGCAATCTGTTCTTTAAGTTCAGAGCACACTTCGTGGACAGCCGACCCTACAGTAGAAGTAACATTTGAGCCTCCTTGCATAGGACCTGGAGGCAACTTCGTACTACCCATTTGTACTGTAATTTTTCCTGGGTCGAGCCCCATGGCCTCAGCGGCCACGGCGGTCATCATGGTAGCTGTTCCCGGACCCATATCGTTTACCGAACACTGCAACAGCAGCCGGCCATCCGGTTCTAGTCTTGCTTTTACGGTGGCAACCCACCGCATGGCCCCAAACGAGCCGGTGCCCATGCCATATCCAATAAGCCAATCACTATCTTTTACCATTCTGGGTTGTAGTTTTCGCTCTTTCCAGCCAATTTTTTCCGCTCCCATCTGGTAACATTCTTTCAGATGGTGGCTGGACCAGGGCCGGTTATGCTCCGGATCTATTTCGGCATAGTTGCGCAGGCGAAATTCAATGGGGTCCAGTTTCAATTCGTACGCCAGCTCATCCATGGCTGACTCCAGGGCAAAAGCTCCCGTTGCTTCACCGGGACCTCTCATCCAGATAGGCGTACAAACGTTAAGCGGTACAATCCGGTAACGGGTAGTTACATTGGGGCAGGCGTACATAAACTGCGTAATATTTACCGTCGCTTCCGTAAATTCTTCATAAGCCGATGTATTAGCGGTAGCTTCGTGGGTTATTCCAATCAGTTTGCCGTCTGCCGAAGCCCCCATCCCTATTTTTTGGATAGTTTCCGGGCGATACCCTACGTTGGTAAACATCTGTTCCCGGTGTAAGACCAGTTTCAGGGGCCTTCCTACTTTCTGAGCCCCCATAATAGCCGCAATTTCGTAGGGCCAGGTACGCAATCCCATCCCAAAAGCACCCCCAATGTGCTCTGCTTGCACGGTTATATTTTCCGGAGCCAATTTAAAAGCATCCTGGATGGTTTTTTTGGTAGATTCGACGCCCTGGGTTTTGGTATATACCGTTACTTTATCGGTACCTTCCCAGCGGGCAATAATACTCCCCAATTCCATGGGGTTGTGTACCTCCACGGGATGATAATATTCCCGTTCTATTTTAACAGCCGCATTCTTATAACCATCTGCTTGGCATCTATTATAATCTTCCTTTCGGGGCCCGGTTGGGATTCTGGCCTTGCTCAGGTTAGCTTCCAGGTCGGTTTGGTGGACTTCTTTTTCGTATTGGGCTTTCACCAATTTGGCAGCAAAAAGGGCTCTATCGTAGGTGTCAGCTATTATCAGCGCAATGGGTTGGTCATAGTAATATATTTCGTTGTTGTAAAAAATCCGCAGAGGCTGTCCGCCGGTAGGTGGTTTAGACGAGTCTTTACCGGTTTGGTAACCGGGTATTTTAGGCGCATTAACATGGGTAATAACGCCTAATACGCCAGGAGCCCGTTCGGCACTTTTGGTATCCAGGCTTTTAATCCGGCCTTTGGCAATGGTGCTGCCTACCAGAAATCCATAAGTAATGTTTGGCACTTTGTGTTCAGCCGCATAGGTAGCCCTGCCGGTTACTTTGGCTCTGCCATCCACCCGGTTAATAGGTTCTTTATTTTTCTTATCGAAGAAGAAATCCTTTTCCATATAGATGCTTTTTATGCTTTACCAGTAGCTGTTTTTAATGCTTCCACCAAAGTGTTGGGGGCTAATTTTAATTTAAAGTTATTGTGGCCATACCCTTTGGCGCCTTTCATCACCAGGTCGGCGGCCTGCCGGAATGTAGCTTCTGATGCCTGCTTCCCCTTCAGAAAGTTTTCCGCTTCAGTTAAACGCCAGGGTTTATGCGCTACCCCGCCCATGCCTAATCGTACGTCATTAATTATTTCTCCCTGTAAATCCACGGCTGCTGCCACCGAGACTAAGGCAAAAGCATCAGACGAGCGGTCCCGGACTTTAAAATAATGGACGTTCTTCTGGTAAGAATTATCCGGTATTTCTATGGCGGAAATTAATTCACCTCTTTCCAGGGTATTGTCCTTTTGCGGAGCATCGCCCGGCAAGCGGTGAAAACTTTGAAAGGGAATTCGACGGTCACCTTTTGGTCCGCTCACCAGTACGGAGGCATCTAAAGCCACCAGGGCAATGCACATGTCACTGGGATGCACGGCAATGCACGTGTCCGAAGTCCCAAAGATGGCGTGCATCCGGTTAAAACCTTTTAAAGCGCCACAACCGGAGCCGGGCTCCCGCTTATTACAAGGCATATCGGTATTGTAAAAATAAGGGCAACGGGTGCGCTGCATCATATTGCCGCCTACTGTGGCCATGTTGCGAATCTGTTGCGAAGCGCCCGCCTGTAAAGCCTGGGAAAGCAGTGGTTGTTGGGTGCGTACCAACTCGTTCTCTGCCACGTCGCTGTTGAGGGCCAAAGCCCCAATGTACAGCTTGTTGCCTTCTTTTCTGATATCTTTTAAAGGCAGGTTATTAATGTCGATAAGCTTCTCCGGGGTAGTTACGCCTTTTTTCATCAGGTCTACCAGGTTGGTGCCGCCGGCAATCCATTGGGCCGTGCTATCTTTACTTAAAGCGTCAATTGCCGCTTTAGGGGTAGAA
>JAQBNV010000368.1 GCA_028288395.1 Adhaeribacter sp.
TCTGCGTAAATTTATGTCGGATATGAATTCGATAGAGTCTATGGAGTTCCTGAAGGACCGCATGAAAGGAACCAAAGACAACGATGAGTTCCTGATTTCGATGAATAGCTAATTTAGATTTAAATAATAGTTAAAGCCCGGTTGCAGCCATGCAGCCGGGCTTTTTAGTTATCCGGAAGTATCTATTCGAGTGGTCTTCAATCGGGGATATTATAATATTATTAGTTCAAAGTTGCGCCTCAGGATAATAGGTTGACTTTTTATCTGGCGCGAGGCTCCAGCCTTGGGTTTGTTTTTCTTCGACCTTTGGCTAATATTATTTTAAATACGCAAAGCGGCCCGAGGCTATAATGAGCTATCTAAAATATATTTGATGGTTTAGTAAGGCCTGGGCCAGCAAAAAGAAGGCACGGGCCAGGACGCCCGCGCCAGAGAACGCACAAAGCAAAATTTACCACAGCGCAGCTCTAAAGTAATATGAATATTAAATTGGTATAAAAGAAACTTACTTGGCTAATTAATGCTGATTCTGACCTTTTTCAATTTTAACTAATAATTGCTTTTCAAGCAGCGGAAATTGCTGGATTGTTCAGCCTCCGGAAGTCTTCCGTTACGACACTTAATATTTAAAAATAATCATTAATATAAAAGCCAGGCTGATGGATAGAGAAGAGATTTTATTCATGCTCATAGTGTTATCAAAGTTAGCTTCGGCGGGGTTATGCCTTACTTTTAAAAACCATTGGCTAAAGAAAAAAACCACGGGCGCGGTACAAGCCAGGAAGAGGAGAATATTTATTTCCTGGTGGGTATTTACATAAGCTAAAACCAGCAAACCTGTACCCACGAGTAAACTAATGCCAGAGAAGAGAAAAGTACCCCGGATGCCTAGCAGCATACTAATGGTTTTATCGCCCCGGCGGGCATCTTCGGCGTGCTGGTAAACCTGGGTGAGCGGGTAAGAACCACACAGAAACAAAGAACTGACGGCGGCAAATATTATATTTGCAGGACTTAAGATCACCTCCCTGGCAACCCCGATGCCTACCTGTACCATTAAAAAGGTAAAAGCGCCCTGAAAAAATATTACCACCAGTGTACTTCCGATCGGGTATTTTTTGAGGCGGATCTTGTCGTAACTGTAAGCTTTGGATACCAGGAGGTAAACGGCGATACAAATGGCAAAGTACAGGTTAACAAACAAGGCGCTGCCAATAGCCAGTACATCAAACAAGACTATCAGCCAGAAAAGATGTTTCGTAACTTTAGGCGGGTGTTTTAAACCCCCGATGCTGCTTTCGTCCCGATCAAAGTAACAGTTATATCCATTGCTGGCCGGATACACAAACCCGTGAATAATAACGAAAACCCCAATGGCCTGACTAACCGAATATTCTGAAACCACACTCAAAGCCATCCAGAATACCGGCATCAGGTAAACCGAAAAAGGTATTCGCATTAATTTTAGCGCATCCCGCATGAACAGTTATTAATTATTAATAATTAGATATCAATGGAGTAAAATTCAAGTGTGGACTTAAATATTGAAAGGCGTAAAGAGTTAACAAGAACTATAATGATTGGCTGCCTAAGCTGCATATAAGAAATATTTAGCATTATTAAATTTCAACCTTTTCCTACTTACTGATAACTGTTCACTGTTGACTGTTAAACCGGGTAGCCAATCAGGTAAATAATTTTAAGGCCGGTTTTGTGTTTTATTTTGCCGGCCCGCCAGGTATAATTGTCAACCGGTATGTCTTTGGTGAGTTGTAACAGGTGTTGCGGGGTATATAATCGCAATATCGATACGGTGCCATCCCACATGGTGCATAACGGAATAAGCGGCACCAGGTAAGTGAAAAAGATTCGACTCCACCTAAAAGGTCGCAAAAAAGGTGTTATCACTAAAAATACCAGGGGGAAAAAAAGTAAAGCCGCTAAAATCTCGAAGTAACTTTTGCCTGCGCCTTCAAAAATACCAATAGGCACCCGCTTACGGGCCGCATCGCCCAGAATAGAGCGGGCCATATCGGGCTGAAAATGATGAAAAGCCGAAAAAATAGTGCGGCAACCCGTTAAATCTGCCGGTACATTGGTGGCATCTACGGGTTGGGAAATATATTTGATGGCACCGCTTGTTTCCTTTTTAACTAATTCAAAAGCCGGAATATTGGGGAATTTATCGCTTAAGGTAACCGTTACTGATTGCTGCGTCTGGTTAACTAAAAGTTGTTGCAGGCCTTTAATCCCACCGCCGCCGCCCGAACATAAATCTAATATTTCGGGTTGGCTGCTCCGGGCCAGCAGTTCCTGCAGCAAGGGGACAATTGGTTCGTAAATGCCCAGTTTGCTGATGGCAAACCGCAAAAAATCCATCATATTTTGCCGCAGCAAATCCGGAAACCAGGATAAATCTTCGAACTCAAACAGGTGGTAGCGCTTCGTCACAGGTGATTATAGAAAGAATATTTTTTGTTTTATTACGTTGGTTTAGGAAAATCAACACTAAAAACTTAAACTTAATATTTTATTATCCTTTAGCTGGTAATAAGATGCAGTAAAACAGGCTAATAACGGGAACTATTTTATTTAAAGGCAACTTAACCTAAAGTAAAACCCATCGAGTATATTTGTAAAATTTTTAAAGAGTCGCGTAATGCGCTCTTACAGGTTTAGTTTGCACGAATGTCCGTAAAAGCACCAGTAAAACAAAAGACAGGGTACCGGGCCTTTATTCGGGGTATGTGGCGCGTATTTGCAGTAGGATTGGCCGCCATACTTATTTATATCTTTTGTGTTTCCACCAATTTTTTATTTCTTTTCGGCGATACACCCAGCACCGAAAAGCTAGAAAACCCCAGTACCGAACTGGCTTCGGAATTATATACCTCGGATGGTGTTCTGATAGGTAAATATTTTACCGAAAACCGCAGCCCGGTCACCTACCAGAAAATATCTCCCATGCTTATAAAGGCCTTGGTTGCCACCGAAGATATCCGGTTTTACGAGCATGCCGGAATTGACCCCAAGGCGTTGCTGTCGATCTTTTATTTTACGTTGCAGGGCGATAAGCGAGGCGGCAGTACCCTAACCCAACAGCTGGCTAAAAATCTCTATAAAACCCGGCGCCAGGAAACCAAAGGGTTGTTGGGCTATATTCCGGTGGTGAGTACTATTATTGCCAAAACGAAAGAGTGGCTCACGGCCGTCCGGTTGGAGCGCCAATATACCAAAGAAGAAATTCTAACCATGTATTTAAACACGGTGGAGTTTGGTTCTAATGCCTTTGGGGTAAAAGTAGCAGCAAAAAAATTTTTTGATGTATCGCCCGATAGCCTTAAAACCGAAGAAGCAGCCATGCTGGTTGGGTTGGTAAATGCGCCTACCCGGTACAGCCCGCGGTTTCATCCGCAGGCCGCTTTGGCCAAACGTAATTTTGTAATCGCCAAGCTGGCTAAATATAATATTATCAGCCAAACTGAGGCGGATTCTATCAGTCGTATCCCCATTACCTTAAAATACCACGTCGAAAATCATTACGATGGGCCCGCTACTTATTTTAGGGGCGCGGTTAACGAGTTCGTAAAAGATTGGTGCGCAAAAGAAAACGAAAAAGCAGGCTACGACAAATACGATGTTTACAGCAGCGGCCTCAAAATTTATACCACTATCGATTCGCGGATGCAAGCCCTGGCCGAAGAAGCGGTAGAAGAGAAAATGCGCAGCCTGCAGGCAAAATTTTACCGCCATTGGCGCGGCAAGAATCCCTGGACCGACGAAAAGTACCAAGAGATTCCCGGTTTTATTCAGAATATTGCCAAACGGACCGAATATTACCAAAAACTGAAAAGGGTTTACGGCGACGACCAGCAGAAAATAGATGAATTGATGAATACGCCGCGCAAGATGCGGGTATTTACCTGGCAGGGAGAAAAAGACACTACCCTCAGCCCACTGGATTCGCTGCGGCATTATAAGCATTTTCTGCACGCCGGCATGATGAGCATGGACCCACTCACGGGACAGATTAAAGCCTGGGTAGGCGGAATAAACTTTAAATATTTTAAATACGATCACGTGCGGCAGGCCCGGCGGCAGCCTGGGTCTACGTTTAAGCCATTTGTGTACTTAACCGCCATCGATAATGGTTATTCTCCCTGCGACCGCATCCGCGATCAGCGGGTAAGCATCGATTATGTAGAGAATGGTAAGCCGATGAATTGGCAGCCCGAGAATGTAACGCGCTCGTACACCGGTATAAACATGAGCTTGCGCCAGGCTATGGCCCGTTCTGTTAATTCCGTAACGGCCCAGCTAACTGAAAGAGTAGGCTGGGATAAAGTAGCCGATTATGCAAAGAAATTAGGCATTACTACCCCGTTAAAAGCAGTTCCTTCCATTGGTTTAGGCTCCGGGGGCGATGTGTCGGTTTACGACATGGTGGGGGCTTATGCTACTTTCGTGAATAATGGTTTCTGGAGCCAGCCGATGTTTGTAACGCGTATTGAAGACCGGAACGGCAATGTAATTCAGAATTTTACGCCGAAGCAGAAGCGCGTGATCAGCGAAGAAACCGCTTTTTTAATGGTGCACATGCTCAAAGGGGGCATGGAAGAGCCGGGTGGCACCTCGCAGGCGTTGTGGGAATATGACCTCTGGAAAAACGGAAACCAGATTGGTGGCAAAACCGGCACTACTTCTAATTATTCGGATGGCTGGTATATGGGCATTACCAAAGATTTAGTTTCGGGCGTTTGGGTGGGCGGTGAAGATCGGAGCATTCACTTCCGAACTTCTGATGCCGGGGAAGGTTCCAAACTTGCCTTGCCGATATTTGGGGCTTACATGGAGAAAATATACGAAGATAAAGATTTGGGTTACAAAATGGGCCCCTTTCCGAAGGCAGGTGTTAAAATCAGGAAGAGTTATATCTGTCCGACACCCCGGCCGGCACCGCCGCCACCAGTGGTAGATTCTATTAAGACGGATATGCTGCTGGAAGGATTAAATGATTTGACGCCAGAGATTTAATAGATAAACCTATCCGATAAATTATTCTTTTATTTAAGAAGTCAGAAGCCGCCTGAAATTAGCAGGCGGCTTCTGACTTTTAATTTTTAACGGGTAGTTTAAGCTTTTTGGGAGGCATAAAATGATTCCAAGGCTTCGTGAACCGTATTGTACTCAAAAGTAAAGCCCTTCTTCAAAACTTTATCGCCGCTTACCCGCTGGCCTTCCAGTACTACTTCACTCATTTCGCCCAGTACCATTTTTAACCCAAATGCGGGTACTTTTAAGCCCGTAAGCGGCTTGTGCAATACTTCGGCCAGGGCTTGGGTAAATTCTTTGTTGGTAACCGGGTTAGGTGCCACGGCATTAAATACACACTGGTA
>JAQBNV010000374.1 GCA_028288395.1 Adhaeribacter sp.
TCATCGAGCAAGAACTCTACGGTACCGGCTCCTACATACTGGCAGGCGCGGGCTACATCAACAGCGCATTGCCCCATTTGTGCACGCAATGCCGGCGTTAACACGGCCGAAGGCGCTTCTTCAATTACTTTTTGATGCCGCCGCTGAATAGAACATTCCCGTTCAAATAAATGTACAATATTGCCGTGCGTATCTCCCAATACCTGTATTTCGATGTGGCGGGGCGAATTAATATATTTTTCGATAAAAACAGAACCATCGCCGAAGGCCGAAATAGCTTCACTCACGGCCAGTTGCATTTGCTCCTCAAAATCACTGGCCTCCGATACTACGCGCATCCCTTTGCCGCCGCCGCCGGCACTGGCTTTTATCAATATCGGAAAACCGACCTGCCCCGCAATAGCTTTGGCTTCTTCCAGGTCTGCTATCGCTTGGTCGGTGCCGGGCACCATTGGAATATTGTAAGCGGCTACAGCTGCTTTAGCAGCAAGTTTACTGCCCATCAATCGAATAGAATGGGGTTCGGGACCAATAAATATTATACCCGCCGCTGTGGCAGCCTGGGCAAATGCTGCGTTCTCCGACAAAAAACCATAACCCGGATGAATGGCATCAACACTCAAATCCTGGCAAACCGCAATAATGGTATCTATCCGGAGGTAAGACTCAGCCGATTTAGGACCTCCCACCAGCACCGCTTCATCGGCGTACTGCACATGCAAGGCGGTCCGGTCGGCTTCGCTATAAATGGCTACTGTTTTTATCCCCATTTCCCTGGCCGAGCGCATGACCCGCAATGCAATTTCGCCGCGGTTAGCTACTAATATTTTGTCTATTTTTTTCATAATTGGCCCTTTGTATAACCAAGGTCAAAGAAACACTTTTAGTCCGGAATTAAAAACCAGCAGCTCATAAAAATAAGAGGCAAATGCCCGGGCAGCAACATTGGATATGAAAAGATAAACCTATAAATTTGCTGCCACCAAATTGGGTACAAATTGGGTGCAAAGTATTCCCGCTTGGTTTAGAAATAATAGATTTGATTTTTTCATTAAAAAATTTAGATAGTGGATTTATTTGAGAAATTACTTGCCAATCGGGGGCCTTTAGGAAGTCATTCGCATTACGCACATGGTTACTTCACTTTCCCGAAACTGGAAGGTGTAATTCAGCCCCGCATGCTTTTCCGGGGGAAAGAAGTACTTACCTGGAGTCTGAATAATTATTTAGGCTTAGCCAATCACCCGGAGGTACGCAAAGTAGATGCGGAAGCTGCCGCTGAATGGGGTATGGCTACGCCGATGGGCGCCCGTATTATGTCAGGTAATACCACACAGCACGAGCTCCTGGAATCTGAATTAGCTGATTTTGTTCAGAAAGAAGATGCGTTGCTTTTAAATTTTGGTTACCAGGGTGTTGTTTCTATCATAGATGCCCTCGTAGACCGGCACGATGTTATTGTTTACGATGCGGAATCGCATGCCTGTATTATCGATGGGGTGCGGTTGCACCAGGGCAAGCGTTTTGTATATGCCCACAATAACCTGGAAAACCTGGAAAAACAATTACAACGTGCTACCCGGATGGTAGCCGAAACCGGCGGTGCCATTTTGGTTATTACCGAAGGTGTTTTTGGTATGTCGGGTAACCTGGGCAATCTGCCGGCCATCATCGCCTTAAAAGAGAAATTTAATTTCCGGTTGTTTATTGATGACGCTCATGGTTTTGGTACCCAGGGTGAAACCGGCGCCGGTACCGGAGAGCACTTTGGCATGCAGGATGGCATAGACGTTTATTTTTCTACTTTTGCCAAATCCATGGCTAGCATCGGTGCTTTTGTGGCAGGCCCCGAGCAGGTTATTGAATATTTGCGCTACAACATGCGATCCCAGATATTTGCCAAATCCTTGCCTATGCCGCTGGTAATTGGCGCCCTGAAACGGCTGGAATTATTGCGTACTGAGCCCCAGCTTAAAAATAAATTATGGGAAATTACCCATGCCTTGCAAAACGGATTGCGGAGCCGCGGATTTAATATTGGCACTACTCAATCCTGCGTTACGCCGGTAATTTTAAAAGGACAAATTCCGGATGCCACCGCTTTAACCTTGGATTTACGCGAAAATTATAGTATTTTCTGTTCTATTGTGGTTTATCCAGTAGTTCCGAAAGATATAATTATGCTGCGCCTGATACCTACGGCGGCTCATACTTTAGATGATGTGGAAGAAACCATTGCGGCTTTTGAGAAAATCGCCCTCAAATTAGACCAAGGTTTGTACTCAAAACAAACTGCAACCCCTACAGTTTCGTAGAAGAGATATTGGATCAAACTTTAATGGGTAAAAAAAACCGTTTTTTTTGCTTCTAATTCGATTTTTACTATATTAGAGCGATCAAATACATGTTCCACACATAACAAAAAACTAATGAACAAGTTCAGTAAAGTAAGAGATTTAGTAATGTCGCTAGAAGGTGACTTCGAGAAGTTCTACGAAAAAAACAATTCTGCCGCAGGCACCCGTGTTCGTAAAGGCATGCAGGACCTGAAAAACATGGCTCAGGAATTGCGGAAAGAGGTTCAGGATATGAAGAACAGCTCTGGCGGCGAAACCGCTCCTGCTCCGAAAGCAACCAAGTCTAAAAAATAAGGCAGCGTTAACTGTAAACCTTGTTTAAATAAAAAAAGTGACCCACCCAGGTCACTTTTTTTATTTTGTGAGAATAAATCTCGCTTGCTTACTCAACCAGCAGCAGGTAATAATTTTTCTTTCCTTTCTGCACCACCAGATATTTGTTATGCAGCAATTCAAAAGCGTTGCCGGCATCGGTTAACATTACTTTCTGGCGGTTAATGCTTACGCCCCCGTTTTGAATCATGCGTTTCGCTTCTCCTTTCGATTCGAAAATCTGGTTTTGGGTAGCCTCGGCTAATAGATCCGAAACAGATGCGGCGGCCGCATAGTCGGCAGCAGAAACCGGTACCAGGGGCACACCTTCAAAAACGGCCAGCAGCAAATTCTCCGATAACTTTTTTAAGGCGCCGATATCTCCTTTACCAAATAATATTTCGGACGCTTCCACAGCCGCTAAATATTCTTCGGCCGAGTGAACGCGGGTCGTCACATCTTTGGCCAGGGCCTTCTGTACCACGCGCATATGCGGCGCTTCGTCGTGCTGGGTAATTATTCCTTCAATTTCTTCCTGCTGAAGCAGGGTAAATACTTTTATTAATTTCTTCGCTTCTTCATCGGCCAGATTCAACCAAAACTGGTAAAACTGATAGGGGGAAGTTAAGTTCGGATCCAGCCAGATGTTACCGCCTTCCGATTTGCCAAACTTAGTGCCATCCGCTTTGGTAACGAGTTTACCTACCAGGGCATAAGCCTTACCGCCATCCATCCGGCGAATTAACTCGGTGCCGGTGGTAATATTTCCCCACTGGTCCGAAGCGCCCATTTGCAGCAGCACGTTCTTCTGTTTGTACAAATGGTAAAAATCATAACCTTGCAGCAACTGGTACGAAAATTCAGTAAAAGAAATCCCTTCGGCCCGGCCTTCACCGTCTTCGCTTACATTCAAGCGTTTCTGCACGGCTTCTTTTTTTATCATATAGTTCACCGACAGGTGCTTGCCTACTTCCCTTAAAAAGCCCAGAAAACTAAAGTCCTTCATCCAGTCGTAGTTATTCACTACTTCCGCAGCGTTGGCGCCGCAATTAAAATCCAGTAGTTTCTCCAACTGCTTTTGAATGCCGGCCAGGTTATATTGCAGGGTTTCTTCGGAAAGCATACTGCGCTCCGAGGCTTTAAAGGATGGGTCGCCAATCATACCGGTAGCACCTCC
>JAQBNV010000550.1 GCA_028288395.1 Adhaeribacter sp.
AATTCTTCCTGATATTGCCCTAACCCGGAGCTTTCAGTTACATAAATTAAACGTGGATTACTATGCAAAACCCCCACCGCAGCCGCCAGTTTAGGTACTACCAAAGACCCATACGGATGCTGGCTCATTAAGCGGTCTTCCGAAACGGAACTTTTAAACCGGTTCTGTACATTGGCTGGTAATATTTCGGCGGGGTCTTTATAAACTGAACGGATAATATATTCCCGGCCAGTCGGATTTTTTAATTTTAAAGTTGCCGTTTGCCGTCCGCCGGCTTGTTTATACGGGATTAAGCCACCCTTTTCGCGGGCAATATCAATCACCGGCACTTGTATGGGCGTTTCCCATTCCCGTTGGTAATGCTGGCCTAAAAATAAATTATGTAATTTACTAACCCCATGAGTTTCCGGGAACGCTTTGGTGGTAACAGCAGTAGGCCGGTTTTCGGTCTGTAAAGCAACTTTATCCGGTGCTTTTCCTTTGCGGGTATATAATTGCGTCCGGTAAACCATTTGCCCGGAAGAACCATCTTTTTCCGGCACCCAAAATTCTACCCAAGCTTCTTCGTTCTGATAATAATGCACCACGGCATAACCCTTTTCATTGCGGGCAAACTGGGCTTTGCCATTTTCCCGTAGAGGGTCGGTTTTGCAACCGGAACCGCTTAATATATGGGGTACTTTACCAAATTTTGTATACTGTAAATTATGCTCGTGGCCGGCAGCATAAACAATATTATTATATTTCTCAAAAATACTGGTCAGGCCGGCAATATAATTCTGGTATTCGGGGTAGGAAATATCCTGCGAAATGCCGCCGTACTGTCGCGCCAGCGGATAAATAGAGCCCAAACCGGGTAAAGGAATGTAAGCATACGGGAAAACCGAAGTTAGCGGGAATAAATGTTTCTGGGCCGCGAAATAACCGCCATGCGAACCATCACTGACTAGCGGATGATGGCCAACAACCAGAATATGCTTGTCCTGGTTTCGCTCGATAATATCTTCGAGTTGCAGCAAAAAATCAACTTCGCTGGCTACGCCGCAAGCATTATTATCGCCGTAAGGCCGTTCTTTGCCTTGTAAAAACCACTGCGAATTAATGGTTATCATTAATAAATTTTCTTGTAAGGCCACCTCAAAAGGGCCGGGACAACCACCCTTGGGGGTAAAAACATCTTTATCTTTTATTCCCATAGAATCAGCCAGGTACGATTCTACATAATTTTCTTCCCGCAGCACCGCTTCCCAGGCACCCGGAATTCCTTGTGCCCAATCGTGGTTGCCCGGGATGATGAATTTCCGGCCCTTATAATTTTGCATGATTTTTAACTGAGTATTCATGCGGCCCTCGGCAATTTTTCTATCGTAAGCTTCGGGCTCCGGCATGCCGTAGTTATAAATGTTGTCGCCTAAATAAACCAGGGCGCTTTTCTCATTAGCTTCTAAAATTTGCTTTTGCAATAACTTTAAAGTTGGCTCCAATGGGTTATCGGCAGCCATGCCCACATCACCAATCAGGAAAACTGAATAAAGAGGTTTCCCAATATTAATGGCAGAATTTACCCCTTCAGATTGGGTTGTGGCTATTTTACCTGTGCTGCAAGCGGTAAAAAGCAGCATTAAGAATAGTTTTAAGAAAGAATAGTAAGAATTAGGCAAATTAATTAGAGAAAGCTTTTTTTTCATACTAAAGTTAGCGGTTGCATTAATTAGCCCGGCTGATTAGGAACGTAGGTTATCGGTTACATGATTAGATTAACGCTTCCTTTTTAATTAATCCGGATAAAAACAAAGATTGAATCCGGAGCAAAAACCTAATTAATTCTGAATTTTTTCTGAATTAATTGGACGCTACAACCGGTAATAACTTGTAAGACTTCCTGCTGTTATTACCAAATTAAAACCAACGTGCCGGCAATTATCAATACTGCCCCGATAGCTGTTTTTATAGTTAGCGCTTCGTTCAGGAAAATAACAGAAAGAACAATGGTAAGGGCAACGCTTAATTTATCTACCGGGGCTACCTGCGATACTTTACCTAGCTGCATGGCTTTAAAATAAAACAACCAGGAAAGCCCCGTAGTAACCCCTGAAATTACCAGGAAAACCAAGCCCTGCCGGGATAATGTGGCTAATTCTTTGGTTTCCCCTTTTGCCAACACCACTGCCCAGGCAATTAATAAAATAACCACCGTGCGGATAGCAGTTGCCAGGTTAGAGGAAATAGAGGATACTCCCAGTTTCGCAAAAATAGCCGTTAAGGAAGCAAATACAGCTGATAGTAATGCGTATATCCACCACATAAGTTCTTGATTTATATTTCCCTGTTCTTTCCCAGGATTGCTACGTTAACTAATATCTTAAAGCGAATTATTCAAAATCAGCATCGGTGGGCGTAGCATCTTTAACTTTAGTAAGGGTTAAATATTCCAGCAACCCAATGGCAAATAATACCCAGAAGAATCCAACTAAAAAACCAGCACCTACATCGGTTAAGAAATGAACCCCTAAATAAATACGGCTTAACCCGATTAAAAAAATATAGAGAATGCCTAAGCTGAACAGGATAATACGGGCAGGTTTATTTCTGATATTTATTAGGCAGAAATAACAAAGTAAACCCATTAAGGCCATGGCGCTGGTGGCATGCCCGCTGGGAAAAGAGAAAGTAGCTTCGGTGGTATAATAGGCAATATTTAAGGGGCGTTCGCGCTGAAAATAACTCTTCAGGAAATGCATGGAAAGGGCACTGCCGAAAACCGATACCAGTAAGGCTATTAAATGGTTTTTTTTTCGTTTCCAGACTAAAAACAGAGTAGCCATAACCGTCATGGCTGTTACCCCATACACGCTTCCCAACTGGGTAAATAAATAAAAGGCAGCACTTAAGCCGGGAGACCTTAAATTAAACACGGCCCCTGAAACCTGAATATCCATGGCTTTAGTCGCCTCGGAATTAACCACATTCTCGGCTAATTTGGTTAAAAGCAAGATATTTAATCCGGCTATTAAAAGCATAATAGTTAAGGGCAATCCAAAAAAATGGCTTGGCGAGAACCGGTTATATATAAATGAAATGGTATGGGGATATTTCTTTTCCAGGCGCCGCATAAAAGGCTTCTGAAAGAAGGATTCTATAAATTCAGTTAGGTATAACAGCGGAATCTTAAACATTTATATAAAGATTATAGCTTTATTCAGGTACTCAATAAATTTTTAAGCAATTGTATGTTTTTCAGTTTCTCGGGCTCCCACCGTTCCTGCGTGTAACTTGTATGATACCGGTGATTATTTAAAAAAGATAAACTATTCGTTAGCCACTCTTTATCTGTAAATACTTTTTTAAAATATATTTCAAACTCCCGGCGTAAGCAATCTTGAGTTTTTAAAAAATCCGGACTTGCCAGATGCGCTAAATCGGCATCACAGATTATTTTTTCCAGTATATTGGCGGGATTTTGCGGCATTTCAGTAGCTTGAATGCACTTTAGTACCGCATCTATAAATTCCGGAGTAACCTGCTGTTGCGTTAAAAAGTTGCGCGCAATTTGTTGGCTGGCATCTTCATGTCCCAGGTACTTAATACTATACCCCGTATCATGAAACCAAGCAGCTATCATTACTATTTCCATTTCTTCGGGCGTTAATATCATAATTTGCGCCAATTCAGCAGCAGTTTTAACCACCATTTGGGTGTGTTCTAAATTATGATAGGGGAAGTTTTTGAGCTGAAAGG
>JAQBNV010000453.1 GCA_028288395.1 Adhaeribacter sp.
AATATTGGGTAATGGAGAGAAAAACACCAATCCGAAACAGAATCCAGAGCGTTAATTGAAAATTATTTGGATTGAAATTTTTAATTCGTAACCGGGGATTCGTTTCGTGTCGAACACTATACACATCATTTCCAAAATAACCAATTTCGTAGATGGAGATAAAAGCCAGATAGGCTAGCAGGAAATTTTCGGCACTGGTATAAACTTCATATCCGGAAAAGTAAAAAAGTATGGCAAATGCCAGCAACCACTCGTAATAAAAATGAAAAATAATGTCTTTCATGGCCCGCAATCGGCTTTGAAAGAAATAGCTGAAGGGTAATAAAAATTTAAGGGTATCCATTAAGAATAGAGTTTTATAAAGTCGGGATTTAGACTTTGCCAAAAATTGCGGGCTTTTTCATTATAGATAATTACGTACCGCTGGCAAGCGGCCTCTACTAAATCAAAATCCGAAAAATTATCAGTGGCCACCGCAAACTTACTTTCCTGGTGAGAAAGCATTTCCCGAAGCGCATTTAATTTCTGACCAGTCATTTCAAATTTCAGATGGCCAGTAAACTTATCCTCTGCGTCGTAGGCTAGTTCCGAACTCCGGAAAGCTACGCCCATGGCCTGAGCGATTGCGGCTACCACCGGGTCGAGGCTGGCCGAAATCAAGACAACAGTTTTGCCTTCTTTTCTCAGGGTAGCCAGCATCTGATGGGTTTCTGCAATGGTACGAGTCACCAGATATTGTGCTTCAAATTGCCGGCCTAATTCATATAATTCGGTTTTCGGAATATTTCGCAGCAATTGCAGGCTTAATTTTTTTGGCCAGTCTGTTTTGGTTAGTTTCTGCAAAACGGCCAGGGCAAGAAACAATGGCGAGGTTCTTCGGGTGTAATATTTATACCGTTGCATTTGCCTGGACATTTTTTTGGTTTCCAGCACAAATCTGATAAAATCGAAAGTGGTGTTAGAATAAAAAAGAGTGTCACAAATATCAAATACAAAAAGCTCCGGCTCCGGCTTATTCAATTCCATCAATTTAATACCTGTTTATATAATCTATAATACTTCTCAATAGCATTATCGAGGTGGTAATAATCAGTAGCATTATGCCGGATGGTAGCCGGTGATTTTTTTAGTAGTTCGGGAAGATAAGAGATTACTTTCTCGTAACTGTCTGTATCAAAATCATCTATGGCAATGCCAGAATCTGTGAATTGGATGATTTCCTTAACATCGCCAACTTTGCCATTACAAATTACAGGCACACCTAGTGCCAGGATCTCTCCTAATTTAGTGGGAGAACTCGCAATTTTAGAATAGCTCTGTTTAATAAAAAAAAGATTTACATCAGAAGCAGCCGCAAAAACCGGTACTTCATCGCGTTTGGCGAACCGGATTACAAATTCTTCTTTACCTAACCCAATTTGAGCTGCTTTTTCATATACCATTTCCGGTGGTTCGGGTGTTATAAACAGGAAACGAGCCTGGGGGAACTTCTTTTTTATCAAAGCATACAGTGCCAGCATTTCATCGAGTAAATACCAGGTACCGATAGAGCCCAGGTAACTCACCACCAATTCATCTTCCCGGAAACCAAGCATCATTCGGGCGGCAGCTTTTCTTTCGGCATCCACAAGTTTAAACAAAACAAAATCAGCGCTACAGGGTATTACGCCAATAGGACTTTGTTTGTAACTCTCCCATTTTTGAATTTCCCTTTTACCGGCCTCGGTCAAGCTAACAATCATATCGGCATTGGCTATATAACCGGCTTCCTGTTTTTTATAATATTTATAAGCCGTATTATAAAAAGGGTTCTTCAGGTTCCACATGCCTCCGTCTACTCTTTCGTCTACCCAGAAGCCACGCATATCAAAAAAATACTTAATGCCGAATCGTTTTTTAAGTTTCTCACCAATGGCTGCGCTGATGTAACTCCGGCAATGTACCATAGCAAAATTTTTCTTTTGGTGCAGTTTAATGGCCTTCTGCTCCATTTTATAAATATCGTAGTATTTAGCTAAAATAGGCGGTTTGGTGCTAAAGGATATAGGCTGCCAATCGATGTTGTTCTCTTTACAAATCGCTTCAATTATGGACCGGTTTTTTGCAAAACGGTCCTTTTTCTCGCATGAGATTAAAGTAAACGTATAACCTTTACGGCACAATCCTACAATGTACGGTAACACCTGCGATTGGCCAAGCGGATCGGTCATCCCATCATAGGATAAATAAAGAATATTTTTATTATTCACAATAAGTTATTTAAAGAAGTAAAAATACCTGCTTTTCTTTAATTTAACATTTCTAATTACCATGGGCCACCAACCACTTATGCAAAACAATTAATAACCACACCCGGTTAAACAAATAACCCTTACCGCCTAGAAAACTTTCTTTCAATTGCTTAACCTCCGGGTAACGGACCACCCCATAAGTATTCACTACCCCTTCATTTAAATAATCTTCAATCAGGTACCTTAAATCACCCTGTAACCACGATCCAAGCGGCACCGAAAAACCCCATTTTGGTCGATCGAATATTTCCTTGGGCACAAAGTCGTATAAAACCTGCTTCAGTAGGTATTTTGTTACCCCGTTCTTAACTTTTAAACCTGGGCTTAAATTCAGTGCAAACTGTACAATCCGGTAGTCCAGCAAAGGCACCCGGGTCTCCAGGGAATGCCGCATAGAAGCCCGGTCTACCTTCACGAGTAAATCGTCCTGCAAGTAATATTGCAGGTCAAAAAAAGCCTGTTCTTCCATTGGCGATAATCTCCGGGCCGCAATATTCCAGCTCTCCTGGATAATCGGGGGCTGCCAGAAATTTGGATTTAGCAGGCGGTTTATTTCGGCTTCACTGAAAAGATATTGCTCCTGCGAAAAGATGTGGCTCTTACGGCGGGCTAAATCCGGGTAACGGAAAACCTGCGCGGCCCGCTCATAGCGTTCACCCAGTAGCGGCAGCACGGCAGCTATAGGTTTCCGAAAAGCATTTACCGCGGGGTTGCTTAACCGATTTGCCCACCCGTACATACCGTAACCCAAAAATAACTCATCACCCCCATCACCCGACAAGGTCATGGTAACATGCTTACGGGCCAGTTCTGAAACCAGCAAAGTCGGAATGGCCGAAGAATCGGCAAAAGGCTCATCATAAATTCCGGTTAGCTGATCTACCCACGCTAAGGCATCTTTTTGGGTTACCGTAAATTCGTGGTGATTTGTACCCAGGTGCTTCGCCACCGCCGCGGCAAATTTAGCTTCGTTAAATTTGGCGGCCTCAAAGGCTATCGAAAAAGTACTTACCGGCTTTTCGGATACGTGCTGGGCCGCCGCTGTAACCAAACTGGAGTCAATGCCCCCGCTCAGGAATGTACCAAAGGGCACATCGCTGATCATCCGGTACTTAACCGAACTGAGCACCAACTCCCGCAACTGTCTTTTGGCCTCCGTTTCATCTTCCAGCAAATCAGGCTTTACCTGATTAGTTAATTCCCAATAGGATTTAATGTTCATTCCCGACTGGTCTAGTTCTACACAGGTTCCTGAATCCAGTTTCTTAATTTCGTTGTAAATACTATTGGGCCGCGGAATATAGCCCAGGTACAGAAACTGGCTGATGGCTTCTTTATTCAGGGTTACTTTGCTTTTTAAGAAAGGCAGCTTCACCAGTGACTTCAATTCAGAAGAAAAAGCAAATTTTTGGCCATCGTAAAAATAGTAAACGGGCTTAATACCCATCCGGTCGCGATATAAGAAAAGCTTCTGCTTTTGGAGATCGTAAATGGCAAAAGCAAACATTCCGTTCAGTTCCTGCACAAAATCGGGGCCCCATTTAATAAAAGCTTCCAGAATAACTTCGGTATCGGAAGTGGTTTTTAAGGGCACATTCAACTTTTGGGCAATTTCCTGGAAGTTGTAAACCTCCCCGTTGTAAATAATTACAAACCGGCCATCGGCTGAGTACATGGGTTGGTTGGCTGCCGCTGATAAATCCAGGATACTGAGCCGACGGTGTCCTAATCCGGCACAACCGTCAAAAAAATAGCCGGCGGCATTAGGTCCGCGGTGGGCAATGCAATCTGTTATAAGTTCTAAATCAGCTTTAGAAGAATGTTTCGAAAAATCTACAAATCCGGCAATGCCACACATATCTAAAAAATAAAATCTAAATTATAATTTACTTATGACATGCTCAACCACTTTCCTGTTGATACTGAACTGTACTTTTACGGTTTGTTGCAGGTAATATCCCTTCTCATAAAGGATACTTTTGTTCTGGTAAACCATTTTCAAAACATTTGTAATTTCGGCTTCCGGAGTTTCCATCTCCACTAAAAAGGAATTGCTTTCGTTTAAATATTGGCTAAAATCCCCAACTCCCCGGCAAGCAATAACGGAACGTTGAGCCAATCCCATTTCTTTTACGGCACCGTTACTGGCTTCCGTTAGCGATGGGTGCACCAACAAATCGGCAGCGGCCATCAGGTTTATGATATCATCCCGATATCCCAGGAAAAAAACATGATTTTCTAACCCATCGGTTTTAACGCGTGCTTGTAAATACTCCCGTTCCGGCCCATCATCCAATAG
>JAQBNV010000463.1 GCA_028288395.1 Adhaeribacter sp.
GAAATCAAATATTTAAAAATACTTGGCGTTATATTAAGGCTAAATCTATATCAGCCTCGACAATCCTTTTAAAAGTCCAAATTACATCAATTTCTTAAAACTATAATTATTTAGGCTTTAGTTCTCAGAAATATTATAAAATTTTAGCAATCGCCCTTCTAATTATGCAAAACGCCCCGCATATTCAGGATTGAAATATCAATTAGGTTGTTCTCTACCACCGATTCCGGCACAAAAATAAACTTCTTATCATAAATTTTCCGGCCGATGTAATAGCTCACCCAATATTCATTGTAAATATGAAAAATTGCTGGGTCTATGGGTTCAATCCGGACAAAGCTTTTGGGAGCTACCTGCTCAAACATGTGCCGCAGAACCGATGTTTTAATTTCTTCGTCCTGATAAGTCCCATACCCTTTGGATGTTACCAGTACATTATCGAGATTATACGGGTTGGTATTTATCAGGTACACATTCCAAATAGCCTGGCCCAGTTCATTTTCGGAAGTGGCAATGGCAATAGATACCCCTTCTACCGAATCAAAATCAATGTCTTTTTTCATGCGCTACTGGCTTAATTTCTGCTTCAAATAAATTGGCCAGATGTTTCAGAAGCTTTTGCTCTACTTCCGGCAATGCAACTGGTTGTCCTAATTCCTGTTCCATGGAAGTTACCGCCTTATCGGGTATGCCGCAAGGCACGATATAATTAAAATAATTCAAATCGGTGTTTACGTTCAGGGCAAAGCCGTGCATGGTAACCCAACGGCTGCACTTTACGCCCATAGCACAAATCTTACGGGGTCGCTCCTGCTTTTCGTAGTCCAGCCATACGCCGGTTAAGCCTTCTATCCGGCCCGCCGCTACACCGTACTCCGCCAGCATCAAGATTACCGCTTCTTCGAGATAGCGCAGGTATTTATGAATATCGGTAAAAAAATTATCCAGGTCCAGAATTGGATAGCCTACTACTTGGCCGGGCCCATGGTAAGTGATGTCGCCGCCGCGGTTAATTTTATAAAAAGTGGCTTCTTTCTGAACTAAGGCTTGCGGGTTGAGCAACAGGTGATCTTCCGAACCACTTTTACCCAAGGTAAATACATGGGGGTGCTGGCAGAACAGCAGGTAATTGGGCGTGGGCTTTTCTTCAGCGGGTATTAACTTGCGGTTAGCAATTTTAATATCGATAATGCTGGAAAACAGTTCTTCCTGATAATTCCAGGCCTCCTGGTAATCAATTTGATTTAACTGGATGAAAGTAACTTCTTTGTTTAGTTGGTTGTTCACTTAAAAAAGTAGCAAGTATCTGGCAACAGGTTATTTTCAGTAGCCAACAAATTCTCCCGTATTCCGGTAAAACTGCTTTAAGCCATCCGGACCACGGTGTTTACCCGCGCCCCGGAGGCAGCATGGCGACTCTTAACCTGCTTAATATATTCTAAACTATTTTCGCATCTCCTTATACGCATTAATAAGGCCGTTGGTAGAAGAATCGTGGTCTTGAATTTCGTCTTCGTTAATTAATTCAGGTAATACCTTCTTAGCCAACTGTTTACCAAGCTCTACACCCCACTGATCGAAACTGAAAATATTCCAGATGACGCCCTGTACAAATATTTTATGCTCGTACATGGCAATCAAACTGCCCAGGGTACGGGGATCCAGTTCTTTAAACAGGAAAGAGTTAGTCGGACGATTACCGGAAAAAACTTTAAAGGGCGCCAACTCCTGAATTTCCTCATCCGACAAACCTTCTTCTTTTAGTTCGGCAATTACGTCCTGCAGGGTCTTTCCGTTCATCAGGGCCTCGGTTTGGGCAAAGAAATTAGAAAGCAATTTAACATGATGATCGCCAACCGGATTATGACTGTTGGCCGGGGCCAGGAAATCGCAGGGTATGAGTTGGGTGCCCTGGTGAATAAGTTGGTAAAAAGCGTGTTGCCCGTTGGTGCCGGGTTCGCCCCATATTACCGGACCAGTACTGTAAGTAACCTGGTTACCATCGCGGTCTATATATTTGCCATTGCTTTCCATGTTGCCCTGCTGGAAATAAGCAGGAAAGCGATGCATGTACTGGTCGTAAGGCAGAATAGCTTCGGTTTGCGCGCCAAAGAAATTTACGTACCAGATACCAATGAGGGCGAGCAAGACCGGAATATTTTTATCGAAGTGGGTCATTCGGAAATGCTGATCCATGGCATGCGCGCCATGCAGCAATTCTTTATATTTATCAAACCCGATGGCGCAGGCAATGGAAAGCCCGATAGAAGACCAGAGTGAATAACGGCCGCCCACCCAGTCCCAGAAAACAAACATATTTTCTTCGGCAATACCAAACTTTTTAACTGCATCCAGGTTCGTAGAAATGGCTACAAAATGCTTGGCCACTTCAACTTCTTTTTGGGCATGTTCCAGAAACCACTTTTTCGCGGTTTCGGCATTGGTCATGGTTTCCTGGGTGGTAAAGGTTTTGGAGGCAATCATGAAAAGCGTTGTCTCGGGGTCCACCTTTTTCAGGGTTTCGGTAATGTGTGTGCCGTCTACGTTCGATACAAAGTACAGCTTAAGGTTTTCCCGCTGGTAGGGTTTTAACGCTTCTGTAACCATATAAGGCCCTAAATCAGAGCCACCGATACCAATATTTACAATATGTTCGATGGGTTTGCCGGTATAGCCCAACCATTCGCTCGCGCCTATTTTGTCGGAGAATACTTTCATCTGGTCCAGCACCTGGTTAACGCCGGGCATAACATCTTCGTTATCTTCGTAAACCGGTTCGTTCGAGCAATTGCGTAAGGCCACGTGCAACACCGCCCGGTTTTCGCGCAGGTTAATTTTTTCGCCGCTAAACATTTTTTCAATGGCATCTTTCAGTTCTGCCTCATCGGCCAAAGCCAGCAGCGCCTCCATGGTTTGCTCATTAATAATGTTTTTCGAAAAATCAACGAGCATATTTTCGAAATGCAGCGAAAACTTGGTAAAACGGTTTGGATCAACGGCAAACATATCAATCATGTGTTTGCTTTTCATTACAGTATAATGTTGTTCCAGCTTTTTCCAGGCGTCGGTCGTAACCGGATTAATATTTTGTAACATGGCGCTTTATTTTATAACGGGGTAAAAATAGCAACATATATTAAAATTAAAGTTACCAACCGGCAAAATATATAGGCCTGCGTCGTATTAATATTATTTTACCTCTTCTAAAAAGCAGATGAAATATGGCAGAACACAATAAAACAGGCCGGTCCGGCGAAGAAACAGCAGCCAATTATTTAGTCCAAAAAGGGTATAATGTGCTGGCCCGAAATTTTCGCTACAAAAGAGCCGAAGTGGATTTAATTATCCAATTAGATAATTTATTGGTGTTTGTGGAAGTAAAAACCCGCTCCAGCCATCAGCACGGATATCCGGAAGAGTTTGTGAGCGACCGAAAAATAGAATTATTCAGGGTAGCGGCAACGGAATATATCGAACAGATTAACTGGCTGCACGATATCCGGTTCGATATTATCGCCGTTACTATTTCGGGCCGTGAATATACGTGTTACCACATTGAGGATGCTTTCCATTAACCATAAAATAACCGGCAAAAGAAACCTTCCGGATTACGAACTTACTGCTTAACAGCCGGACGTTTATCTAGCTTCCCGTGTTCGTAAATAAGGGTGCTGTGGCGATCATATTCCCGGAGCAGGTAGGGTTCAAAGGGTTCGGCCTCCGCCGATTCGGGATACTGGTATTCGAAATGCTTGCGGTTCCGGAAAGGCCAATATTCTATCCAAACGCCTATTTTTCTGCCTTTATCGTACTGCCCTTCCCAGGCTTTGAGGCCATCTGTCAGAAACGATATATATTCGCCGTGTAGCTTTCCTTCGGAATACGGAATTACTTCTTTTATTTTGGTCTTGGCCGCATCATAATAATTAATAATAGCGTCGCGCTGAAAACCTTTTTCGTAATGCGTTTTGGTAAGTAAAATATTGTTGCGGTTGTAGGTTTCCCAGCGCAGGTGGCGGGTACCTAAGTAAAAATAGCCTTCTGCTACCACCTGCTTGCCAATCAGCTTTTTGTAAGGGCCGTGCGGAATCCTGGCTTCCGACACTTTGGCGGGTGTGCCCCGGTACATCTGCTTGCGGCGGGTATTAAAATAATATTTTGCCGGTGCGTACTGGCTGGGTTCTATGTACTTGGGCAGGTAGTAAAAAATTTCGATGGTTGTATTTTTGCCGTTACCCTTTTTGGTAAATCCTTTCTTTACCTGGTAACCGAGAAATTCCTTTTTCTTTTTTTTTCGCTTCTTATTCTTGTGTTTGGCACTTGCCAGGGCGGCAGTATCCACTGCTACTGTCAGTTGGGGTTTGGCCGTATCGGCTAAGGCTTCGGGTGCCGAAGCTCTTTTAAACAGGCCGGTTTTCTCAACCGGCAAATCCACAGCCGATTCGGCATCTATGTTATAGTTGCGTTTGCTACAGGAAAAAAGCCATACCAGGCTGGCACAAAGCAGAAATAATTTTCTGGTAAAAACCATTAAGCTGTTTGGTTTGAATAAATCTCTCTTGGTTAAACGTAAAGATGTAAATAAAAAGTATTTACCCAATACAACCAGCACAGTTAATGCGTTCCGAACGCATTTTGTTTATGTAAAACCGTGGCTCCTGGCTTATGGTTAAACCCGTAAGAACAACTTATTCATAGCGACTTATGATTGTGGATATAACATTTTTACAGCTACGCAACCGGCCCTTTTCGCCCTTTTATAGCGCCAATAATTTAAGAATCGTTAGGCCAGCACCCTTAAAATATTGGTTTAAAAACGAAAGAGGCAGAATTGCTTCTGCCTCTTTTAACTAAACAACAATTCAAAATAACTATTCTTTTTCGATTAACTCTACGCTGCGTTTTACAAATGCCGTTAGGGCTGGTCCTGTAAGCATGTTCTGCGAAAGCAAAGCTAAATCAAATGCCTGTTTGGCAATAATTTCTTTGTTATCTTCTTTGGCTTTTAAAATACGGCTGTTAATAGAGTGGTTGGCGTTGATGCTTACATTATAGGTATCGGGCATGTTGCCCATAAACATCATACCTCCTCCCCCAGTCCGGCTCATATCTTTCATGCGGCGCATAAACTCGGGCATGGTAATAATTACCGGCGAGTCGTTTGGCGATAGCGGCTCCACACT
>JAQBNV010000482.1 GCA_028288395.1 Adhaeribacter sp.
AGCCAGGAGTCGAGCCAGAGTTTGTCGCGGTGCCATATAAACTGGATGCCGTTTTCCAGTGGGTCATTTATTACCTTTTCCAGGTCGTAAAGCGGCTCAATGTATCGGTGGCTTACGGTTCCTTGTAAATTACCGAACAACAACTGGTAATGAGGTTTCTGAATTTTAATTGTAAATGTGGGCCTCACCTGGTTATAATTAGTAGTGCCGAAATCCTGCCAGAGCAAGGCCCCGGCTTCCAGCCGGATAAACGAGGACGGGAAATAAACCAGCTTCGGGTTCAGGTGGTAACCAAACAGGGTATAGCCGTCGGCAATGTCGTTGAAATATTCATTGTTCTTCGAAAACCCAAAAGCATCTACCCCAATCCGAAAATCCTGGTCGAACTCGGGCTTAACCGGCAGTTTTCTTTCGAGCGCACTATTGTCTAACTGGCCATAAACGACACCTACCGAAAGGGTTAGTAAAAGGGTAAAAAAGATGCTTAATTTTCTCATATTAATGTTACCGGAATGGCACGAAAAAGCCGTTGGGTATGTTAAAAACCAGCCGCCATTACCGTGGTTTCCTTAGGCGGAAAAGCTTGGAAATTGACGTAAAATACTGTAATTTAGGCCTGAATTTAAGCAATATAAAAAGATAAAAATGAGTGCAAACAACGAAAAATTAAAAGCTCTCCAGTTAACCATGGATAAACTCGACAAGACCTATGGCAAAGGTACTGTTATGAGACTGAGCGATAACAAAGTGGAAGATATTCCTGCTATATCCACCGGTTCTTTGGGGCTTGATATTGCACTGGGTATAGGAGGCCTGCCAAGAGGCCGCGTGGTTGAAATTTACGGGCCGGAATCGTCTGGTAAAACAACCTTAACCTTACATTGTATTGCCGAAGCACAGAAAAAGGGAGGCCTGGCAGCTTTTACCGATGCGGAACATGCTTTTGACCGGGCTTACGCCGAAAAACTAGGTATTGATACCACCAATCTGTTAATTTCTCAGCCGGATAACGGAGAGCAGGCCTTAGAAATAGCCGACCACCTGATTAGTTCGGGTGCCATAGATATTATTGTAATTGACTCAGTGGCGGCGTTGGTGCCTAAAGGCGAACTGGAAGGCGATATGGGAGATAGCAAGATGGGTTTACAGGCCCGCTTGATGTCGCAGGCCTTGCGGAAGCTTACCGGTACTATTAACAAAACCGGTTGCTGCTGTATTTTCATTAACCAGTTACGCGAGAAAATTGGAGTAATGTTTGGTAACCCCGAAACAACTACTGGTGGTAATGCGCTTAAGTTCTACGCTTCTGTGCGTTTAGATATTCGTCGGATTGGCCAGATTAAAGAAGGTGCCGATAATATTGTTGGTAACCGTACCAAAGTGAAGGTGGTTAAAAACAAAGTAGCGCCACCGTTTAAAGTGGTTGAATTTGATATTATGTACGGCCTGGGCATTTCTAAAGTAGGGGAAATCCTGGATCTGGGCGTAGAATTAGGCATTGTTCAGAAATCGGGCTCCTGGTTTTCTTACAGCGGCGATAAATTAGGACAGGGACGCGATGCAGTTAAACAATTGCTCCTGGATAACGAAGGGCTGATGGAGGAAATTGAAGGCAAAATCCGGAACCTGGTGAAAGGTGAACCCGAAAAAGTAGCAGCAGCGTTAAGCGACGAATAAGCAAAGCGCCTTTTTTAAACGACTTATGTTTACCGAAATTTTTAACCGTTTTACAGAAACAAGCGCTTCTAAAAAATGAAAAAGTATTAATGTCATTTATAATTTAGTTTTTTCAGATAAAAAGGTGCTTTTCAGGAGGCACCTTTTTTTATTATTTGGGGTTCCGATATTAAAATCATTACCTTAAATTTACGTTCTGCATTGTTGGTATAACATTTGTTCAGGAACAACTAAACGCCAACCTAAAGATTTTATGAATAAGATTTTACCGGTAATATTGGTACTACTGGTGGCCTCAGGATTTGTGCTGAAAGATTCCCTGCGCCGCGTGGAACAGGATTCTTTTTCGACCGGAGAGGTGCTACGCTACAAAGTACATTACGGCATGATCAACGCCGCCGAAGCCGTTATAGATATTGCGCCTGACATACAGCGGGTAAATAACCGACCATGCTATAAAGCCAACGTGTATGGCAAAACTATCGGGTCATTCGACTTTTTTCTGCGTATCCGCGATACCTGGCGCTCTTACATCGATACAGCCGCTATTTTACCGCAACGCTTCCATCGCAACATAGAAGAAGGGAAATATCGCAAAAAGGAAAATGTAAACTTCGACCACTATCGCAACCTCGCTACCGTAGAAGACAAAAAAAGGACTGAAAACTTTAAAATCCCTGAAAATGTACAGGATATTGTAAGCGGTTTTTATTACATGCGTACCCTAAACCTGGAAAAGTATAAAGTTGGCGATTTAATCCAACTACAGGGCTTTTTTGATGATGAAGTGTATGATTTTACAGTTGTATTTCAAGGGCGCGAGATAATAGATACCAAAGCAGGCAGTATCCGGGCTTTCAGGTTGGTTCCTAAACTGCCGGCTAATAAATTATTCTCCGGCGAAAATGCCGTATCGGTTTATTTATCGGACGATAAAAACAAGATCCCGGTTATGATTAAGGCCGAAATGCTGGTTGGTTCCATAAAAGTTAACCTATACCAGTACGGTGGCCTGAAATATAAATTAAATACGGTTAAAAGCTTATAAACCCCGCTCCCGGTTTTATCTCATCTCTCTGCCAAAATTATTATGGCTAAGCAAGACATTTCGTAATTGAAAGTAAATTTAACGTCGGAGATACAAAATAATCAAATTCAACGTATCGTTTAATTGCCAAGCCGCCACATGAATATACTAACCAACCCGTAGGCTCTTTATCTTT
>JAQBNV010000512.1 GCA_028288395.1 Adhaeribacter sp.
GCATCGAAAGGAGAAACGACAACGCCGTTCCAACGTAAGTTTTCTAAGTGGTCAATGCAAGCTTGTTCGTCTGGAAAGGCTTTTATTAAATCGAGAATACTTTTGAATCCGGCTACCATAATTGCTAATGCTTATGGTGTAAATATATACTCAATAATTTAGAATAGCAAATTTATTTGGTGTAAATTGGTATATCATTGCCTAAAATTAATTACATCAATAATTTGGTCTTTGTTTGTAACAGGTTTATTTCCTAAATACCTATGAACTTCTAAGTCAGAATCAAGTTCAAACATTCCGTCAATGTCTGTTGGAAGTATTTCTCTTAATACTAATCTTTCTGTCTCTGCAAATATTTTCATCTGTTAATTGCTTAACTTTATTTTAATACCAATATTAAACGGAATATGCGCTTAAGTTGTTAAAGATAAATGCGGCGGATAAACTATGAAAACTATGAAGAAACGATAAAAGAGTCAGTAGCGGAGCTACTGGTTATGGAGAAAGAGCAAAAGCAAGCGCGATTGCGAGACCGAGTACGGTTTGTACGTTACCTGAAAGAAGGGCAAGCTAAGACGCAGCCGGAGGCGGGGGCTATGATTGGCCTGCAGCGCCGCCAAAGCCAGCAAATATGGCAGCAGTACGCTAGTCAAGGTCTTCAGGGGCTTGTTTCTACTGGCTACCAGGGCGGTCAGTTCTACGCAACAAGCCCGCCTGTTGCAGCGCTTAGACCAGGATGATATCGCTACCCAAGGGCAGCTACGAGACTGGCTCAAGCAGGAGATGGGGATTAGCTACTCCCAGCCAGGCATCTCGGTGCTGCTCTCGCGGCTGAAAGTAAAGCTTAAAACCGGCCGGCCCGTAAACGTGCGCAAAGACGTGGTAGGGGAAACGACTTTTAAAAAAACTTCTGTCAACTAAAAGAGCAGCACCAGGAGTCGCAGCTTTATTTCACCGATGAGATGCGCTACGGCACCCGCACCCACTGCCGTCGCCGCTGGACCAGGCAGGGCAAGCGGCCGGCATGTCCGGTAAAGCTTGATTATGAGTGGGGTTACCTGTATGTAGCTATCTGCCCCTTTACCGGCGATACCTATGCGATGTTCCTTTCGCACCTGGTTAAACAATGCTTTACCTACTTTCTGCAACAACTTCAGCTACACCTGCAGGAAAAAGGAATAGACAAAGCCCTCGTGATGGGCGATGGCGCAACGGCACATACCAGTCAGAACTGGTTAGCATAGGAGGGCCTGCAATGGCAGAAGCTGCCAACTGCCTGTCCTGAACTCAACCCGGTGGAGCGTTTCTTTGAAGAACTCCGGGCCAAGACCAGCAACAAGGTCTTTACTGATAAACAACAAGTAGAAGATTATCTGGCTAATCTTAGCCAAAACTACCAGAAACAGCCACAACTAATCTCTACCCTTACCTTGTTCAACTACTTAAGCGCAGTACCTATTTAATATTGGTATTAGATTCTAACTATTGACTTACCGGGCCGGGTGGCTATCAGTTATTGCGCTTTTACCTGCCAAATGGTATTACTGGCGTCATCGGCCACCAATAAGGTGCCATCGGGTAAAACAGCTAAACCTACCGGACGGCCGTAGACCTCTCCTCTTTCTAAATCAGGGATAAATCCGGTTAAAAAATCTTCGGGCTTACCGCTGGGACGGCCATTCCTGAACGGTACAAATACCACTTTATAGCCTACCAGTTCCGACCGGTTCCAGGAACCATGCTGCCCGATAAAAGCCCCGTTCTGGTATTTGGCCGGAAAAGCTTTCTGATCGTAAAAAGTCAACCCTAAGGACGCCGTATGCGACCCCAGTTGCACATCCGGCACCACCGTTTTCTTCACTAAGTCGGGCCGCTGGCCTTTCATGCGGGGATCTTCGTGCGAGCCAATGTACGCGTAAGGCCAACCGTAAAAGGCGCCTTCTTTTACGCTGGTTATATAATCCGGCACCAAGTTATCACCCAGGTTATCGCGTTCGTTTACCGCTGTCCATAAAGTATTGGTGCCCGGTAACCAATCCATCCCGACGGGGTTGCGCAAGCCGCTGGCATATATGCGTTCGCCGGAGCCATCGGGGTTTACTTCCAGAATATTGGCGCGCCGTACCTCATGTTCCATGCCGTTCTCCCCCACATTACTCCCCGACCCAACCGATATGTATATTTTAGAACCATCAGGTTTGGCAATAATATTGCGGGTCCAGTGATTGTTGTAGCCTCCCGCCGGCAATTCCATTATTTTTTCACCTTTCCCCGTTATTTTGGTCTGACCCGGCTCATACTTATAGCGCCAAAGACCATCGGTATTGGCCACGTAAAAATAATTGTTCAAAACCAACATACCCAGCGGTTGGTTCAGGTCTTCGAGAAAGGTGGTTTGCACCTCCGATTTGCCGTCCTTATCAGCATCCCGGAACAAAGTAATCCGGTCGGCACTCTCGCCCATGTTTTGGGATTTGGCTTTGCCGTTTAACTGCGCTTCAATTTTCTCTTTTAACCGGGGCGAAGAATTTGCTTCGGAAATCAGTACATCGCCATTAGGCGCTACGTAAATCCAGCGGGGGTTGCGTAGTTTGCTGGCAAAGCGGGTAACCGTAAAACCAGCGGGTGCGGTAGGCGTTTTGCCGGTGGGCCAACCAATTACCTTGCTGATTTTGGCAGAAGGTTCCGTCGCAAAAGGAGCCGCCAGGGAATCGGAAGATGTGGTAATGGCAGCAACGGAATCGGTTGTGGTATCCGAAACTGCTTCATTTTTGTTTTTGTCGGGTTTGGCATTACAGCCGGCCAAAGCCAGCATTATTAAACTACTAAACAATAAAGGTTCTAGTTTTTTCATAGGAGTTTGCGTGTCGGTTAGTTTATTTTCTTTTAACTGCCAGCGCCTGGTTTTGTTCTGGAATCGGGAAAACAGTGTTCGATAGAAAAAGCAAAATCAGGATTATTAAAAAAAGCCAAAAGCCGGATGGGTAAATTCAAGTTACCTATCCGGCTTTGTGCCATGCCTCCTATCGGAATGTGATGAAGAATATTACAAGGTTTGCTTTAATTTTTAAAGACTTCTATTAATAGCAGATAATATTAAAGATAATTATTCTCCTTAACCGCAGATGGCTTACTTGAAAAGGTTGGAAGACAAGTAACGATCGCCGCGGTCGCAAATAATGCAGACAATTACGCCTTCTTCCAGTTCTTCAGCGAGGGAAAGCGCCGATGCCATCGCGCCGCCGCTGCTCATACCGGCAAATATACCTTCTTCATTCGCCAGCCGGCGGGTCATAGCGGTGGCTTTTTCCTGCGAAACGTCAATAATCCGATCTACGCGTTCCCGCTCAAATATTTTGGGCAGATACGCTTCTGGCCACCGCCGGATTCCGGGTATTTGGGAACCCTCTACGGGCTGCACCCCTACTATCTGTACGTTCGGATTCTGTTCTTTCAGGTACCGCGAAACGCCCATAATGGTACCGGTAGTACCCATCGATGACACAAAATGAGTTACGGCACCGGCCGTATCCCGCCATATTTCGGGTCCCATGGTGTAATAATGCGCCCAATAATTATCGGGGTTGCCGAACTGGTTCAGCATTAAATAACCGCCGCCTGCTACTTTGGCCAAGGTATAATCAATGGCTTCTTCCATAGAGCCTTCTTCAGAGGTTAGAATTACCTTCGCCCCGTACGCTTCCATGGTTTTCACCCGCTCTTCAGTAGCATTTTCGGGCATAACCAATTCTATTTCCACGCCAAACAAACGGGCAATCATGGCCAGGGCAATACCGGTGTTGCCGCTGGTAGCCTCAATCAATTTCATGCCGGGCTTTAATTCTCCCCGGTCCAAAGCGCCTTTAATCATGCCGTAAGCGGCCCGGTCTTTCACGCTGCCCCCTGGGTTGTTACCTTCGAGTTTGGCCAACAATTTCACTTTGGGATTTGTAACAATGCGCTGTAATTGAACCAGTGGGGTATTTCCTATAAATTCTAGTAATGTAGACACTTCTTTAATTTTTAATTTAGCCTTTATTTTTAATAAATATTACCAGGGATTCCCCAAGCACGTAAATTATTCAGCTTTTTTAATGCCGAACAATTCAAATTAAGCTGTAAAAGAACAAACTTTTACGCGTCTAAAAAATATTTGGTCTGCCCGGACCTTTAGAACATCCTAGGACACGAAAAGATTTTATAAAGGAAACGTTTAGTTAAGAAAGATATCTATAACCAGATTTACTATAAAATAAAATAATATTCTTCAGGCGTTCGGGAGCCGCAACTTCAAAAACTAAAACTCACCAGAAAAATTCCCATAAAGGAACATCAATATTATAGCGTAATTCCTGTTTTTTTAATCTTCTCTTTAGTTAATATGGGTGCCAAAAATCTCATATATACCTGTTTAACAGGAAAATTAGACGTTTGTTAAGTGTAGAGATATTGTATTTCTCTTCGCGCCGGAGCAACTGCCTTTTTTAAGTTTCGGCTGTTAATAATTTAGTTAAATTCATCACGAATACTGCTGCTGTGGAAATTGCGGGAAATACTTGCAACTAAATAGGTCTAAACAACGAATTCAGATAATCTTAACCCTGCAAATATTTAAAAAATGTCAGAAGCCCCTATTTTAATTGATGCGGTGAAAGCCGGCGATGTTGCCCAGGTAAAATCAATATTAGAAGCGCAACCCAATCTGTTGCAAGTAGCCCAGGGCAGCAATGGCGAATCGCTGCTGCTTTTATCTGTTTACCACCATCAGCCCGACATTACCCAGATATTACTAGCCAAAAATCCGGTTTTAAGTATTCATGAAGCCGCAGCAACCGGCGATCTGGAGACGGTACAAAAATTATTGCAGGAAGATCAGACCGCAGCAAACACTTATTCTCCGGATGGATTTAGCCCGTTGGGCCTGGCCTGCTTTTTTAATCATGCCGATATTGCCCGGCTTTTGGTGGCACAGGGAGCTTACGTAAATGCCGCCTCTCAAAATGCCATGCATATAAGTCCTATCCACAGTGCGGTGGCCGCCCGCAACACCGAACTTGTACAATTTCTCCTGGATCAGGGCGCCGATATAAATGCCACCCAAACTGGCGGCTATACCGCTTTGCATGCCGCGGCCCACAACGGCGATGAGGGATTGATAAAACTTTTGCTGGAGCACATGGCTGATATCAATGCCATGACCGATAGTGGTAAAACCCCTATGGAATTAGCCATAAGTAGCGGCCACGATGCCGCTAAATGGTTTAGCCTTTAAATAATTGAAATATTTTATGAATATTTGGCGTTTACCCGAAAGTGGCATGTTACGTGTGGTACACATAGGTGGAATGCCCACGATAGCTTAAAAACTTAATAATAGCAGCAGGACATAGAATATTCAGGAAGTTGGGCTAGGGAAATAAATGCAAATTAATCACAAACATGGATTTTAAACGATGGCTTAAAGAGGAGAAAGGTGGAGGTGGATTTGGCGCTTTTCTTATTTTTATAATTATTGCCGCGTCAATTTATGCTGTACAATTCGGGGGGTCTAACCTTTTATACGAACCAGAACCCGATTTCACGACCGAAGATTTCATTCCGCCCGCGGAAGAATATACCAGGGAAAGGCCACCCGTTGCTGAACCTATCAATACAAATCACCGGCTATACGATTCTTCGGCGAATTCCCACGCCCTTTCAACTAATGCTAATGCAGATGACAGGGAAGAAAATCGGGAATCCGAAAATAAACCGGCTGTAATGCCAAAACCGGAAAATAAGGCAGCGGTGATGGCGGATGCCAAAACAAAATCCAAGCCCAAGGCAAAACCCAAACGAAAGCTGATATCGCCCGAAGAATTGGTTAAAAGGCGACTGAAACAAGGCAAAACGGTAAAGCAAATTGCGGACGAAACTGGTTTAGAAAAAAAATATATACGGGAGGTTAGGCGGCGCACGCAGCAAGTTGTCTGGTAAAGGAGGGCCGGTATTTAGTTCGGCCCTTAATAAAAAACGGTTACAAATATTGGCTTTACTAAAAGATAATCCCCAAAGAACCGGACATCCTAAACCTTAAAAATAAATAGTTATATCCGGTAACGCAACTGGCAACGAATATCCGACCGGACGGGGCCCGCAATTTCTTCCAGACCTGATCCAATGGTTTCCTGGTGCCGGTAATGGGTAGATGCAATTTTCAGCCATGCATCCAGTCGGGCGGAAATATTATACTGCCCTACTACATACACGCGGGTTCCGGTTCCAAAAAAGGCCGGTACTGAAAAAGCCGAAAGCACATCCCGCTCCGTTGCATATTGCCGGGTCTCATAATCATCCGTATCAAAAAGGGCATAGCGGGCACTGATTACTGCTTTCCCATAATTAAATATTCCTTCCTGACTTATGTAATAGCCGGTCTTTGGGGGCTGGCTGTGCTGGTACTGGCTCATTTGTACGCGTGAACGCAGTACCAAAGTCGGTAATGGTGAAAAATCGAGGTAAAACAAATAATTGCGGCGGGTTGCAGGAGCAACGTAGCGAAGTTGCCGGTTTTCTGCGTCCAGGTTTAAACCTTTAGTTTCCTGGCGAAATTGCGCGTAAAGCGAGGTCGTTTTAGCGGGTTTAAACAAGGCCCGCACCAAATATTCTGATCCCCGGGAGGGTGCATCTACCCGGTATCTGAGCCACGGAAAACGAAATTGATCGAAGTAAGCGGTAATTTCCCATTTGGTGGCTGGCTTGATTTTCAACCCAGTGTACCATCCCTGCTCATTAATATTACGGGTATTTTCGCCGAAGGCATTCCCGTAAAAACTGTGAAAATCTTTCTGGTAATTCCGGTACACCACCGCAACGTCTACCTGCTTAGATAAACTGGCCATAAACCCGTTAATCGTACCCATACCGCCGCTGGCAGACCGGGCACTTTCACCAAAAATATTCAGATTATGCCAGCTATAACTATAATTAAACCCAAGATTAAAATTTTGCCGTCCCGTAAATTCAAAGGAATTGTAGCTGGCCGGCCGGCGCTGCAATGGCATACTATAATGGGTATTTAAAATGGTTACCCCGGTTGTAAAACTACGATCCGGCGATTTATAAGTAAGATTGCTGCCGTAAACGGTGCTTGTTAAGCGGTTTTTATTCGCTAATTCGGTGGGTGTCCGGTGAAAGCCGGAAGTTTGTACGCCCCCAAATGCCAGGTTAGTCTCCCCTATGCTATCGGCAATTAAAGCTGCCGCACCATCCATCATTTTCACTGAAAAGAAACCGGTCAGGTCCAGGTTTTGCCGGATGGCGTAAGTTGCTGCCGCTCCCCGGAAAAAGCCGCTTTCGAGTACCGAGGAATAGGGCCGGATGCCGACATTGCTACGCCGGAGCGTAGTAATGGTTTCGCTGCCTTTACCCACCGAGAAGCCCGAAGACAATAACAAACCCTGACCAAACTGCAACTGGTAATCGCCCAACGCCAGCGCTTTGAACTTGCCTTTATTATAAACCTGAAAATGCGCCGAGTAAAAATCGGCGCCGTACTGATGCCGGGCCGGATGCCAGCGCCAGGCTTCTCCAGCATCTTTTTCGGCGGTAAAGCCTAAACTAAAATCATGGGCATGGCTGTTTCTGTAACGCCATAACACTTTATCGGGCGAACCGGTGTAGCGGGTGGTCAGGCGATTGCCAATGGTGTCGGGGGCAGTATAACCTTTGCGCTGCTGCCAGGTACGGTCATAGCGCGCTAATAAATAATGGTTCTTGTTTTCGCGAATGCGCTGCCATAAATCCTGCCGGGTCGTTAATAAGCTAGGTTCCTGCACCGTTACGAAAGGCAATAACTTCTGGATGGTTATTAAATCCAGGTCCGGTACGGCCTGTAACTCGTAAATACTGAGCAATTTACCATTTTCCCGAATGTGTTTTAACAGGTTGGTTATCTGAGTGGGCGTGAGTATAAAAAGCGTAGTTAGCTCTTCGGCATTTGTATTATTCAGGTTAATGGGATTCTGGTAATACAACAAAAGGCTTTCGTAAATATCTTCGTAAACCTGGTTATCTTCTTCCTGCTGCGAAAGCAATTCCTGCACTAATAATTCCAGGTTCACGGCCGGACGTTGGTGTTCCTGCCCGCATACCGGAAATGCAAAAACGCAAAGCAACAGGAGCGGGAATAATCTTCTACCCATCGGCTCCTAATCGAATTGGTACGAAACGGACAAGAAATTACTGATACCTAACACCGAGTGGCTGCCCAGCGCATAGTCAATTGCTATATTATTGGAAGTAAAACCAATGCCAGCCGTAGCCGCTTTCCGGGCAGTAGAAAAGCCGGTTCGCAAGGCCAATTGCGCTATTGGCTTATATTCCAGACCACTTTTAAAATCGGCGGACTGCTCTAAATCCTTCTCGGTTTCGACGCTCAGAAGCAATTTTGTTCCCGGTTTATAGGCCAGGCCCGCCTGCATCACCGTCGGGAAACGCTCGTTCTGAAAACGCGCAAGTTTGGCCTGGTTAAAATTAAAGATATGTGCCCCAAAAGTCAGTTTGGGTATTATTTCGGATTGTCCGCCAAAGGATAATGCGACGGCCCGCCGGCTACCTGATTCTTCGAGATGGATTTGTAATAAGGTAGCCTTTAAACCTAAACTTACCGGGCCAATCTGGTGGGCGTAAGCTAATCCTAACTTTTGTTCGTTGAAAAGCTTATCACCAAAACGCGCTAATTCTATTCCGGCCGCTCCTCCTTTGGTCAGCGGATAAACGCCCTGCAGGGTAACCGTACTCAGTTCTTTTAAGTTGAACCTGTTTTCGGCATATACCCCGGCCACTGGCTTTTTAAGAGCGGTAATGCCGGCTATATTGTTAGAGACCGCCCAAACATCGGCAAGGGTTACCGCTACCCCAGCCATTCCGGCTGCCCGAGCACCTACCGCCGGTGGGTTGTCATCCGCCCGGGAGATATAAGTAACAAGAGATAAAATCAGTAACAGCAGCAGCCTAATTTTATATTTCATGTACCCGTTTATTGCCGATTTTAACCTTATTTTCGCCTTATCATTCGGGTTATTTACGTACGCAAATGGTAACTGATACACTTATGAAACAGATAGTTAAATATATTTTCCTTGGATTAATCTGGATTTACCGAAGCATAATTTCGCCACTCACCCCGGCCAGTTGCCGGTTTACGCCCACTTGTTCGCAATATGCTGCTGATGCCATTACCCGGCATGGCCCGTTTAAAGGCGGTTGGCTAGCGATAAAGCGTATTGGGCGGTGTCATCCGTGGGGAGGCAGCGGCTACGATCCGGTCCCCTGAAGTGGGCACTAATTTCAGGAAGAAAATATTTCCTTTTTCTGCAGAAGGAAGATAATTTCCCATCCATCGTCACGGTTAACAGAAAGTAGTTTTTACCCGGGAGGATGGGAAATATTTAAAGGAAGGAATAAAATTTGAATGTTTAGTTTACCCACTTCAACCTTCTAATGCGAAACTAGAGAGAAGCGGAATTAATAAGATAATTCCAAACTAATTTTATTTCTCCTTCGCCCAGATTTCGTAAATTTTATTTCCGGCGGTGCTCAGGCCGCGGTGGTGCCAGTCGCCGTTTTTTACTTCGTAATCAAAAGAAATACTCATTCCTACCCGTTTGGGATCGCGGGAAAAGAACTGAATATTCTCGGTATATTTTCCGTCCTTCAGGGTATAGGTACCGCCCCCAGTTCCAAAAAATTGTTTTGTTTCGGTATTGATCGCTGCCCATTGAAAGTGCTTACCCGATAGCCATTTGATAGTTTTGCGCGGCCCTCGCTGTATCACCGACATTTGCCCGGGCTGGGTTTCCCGCTCCCGGATTCGCCAGGCCCCGGCTAAAGGACTATCACCAGCATCCAGCCGTTCCCAACTTTCGGTTACCGGCTTACCGTTCCGGGTGCCCGTCAACTGCAACGAATTGCCTTTGGTGCTTAATGTATAAGTTTGGCTGATGCCAACTTTGGTCGAATCTTTGGTAAAATATTCGAGGTTTTCGGTGTAGCGGTCTTTTTCTAACGTGTAGGTACCTCCCTGGGCACCTATAAATTCCTTGTTATTCAGGTTATAATCGGCCGCGGTAAAGTAGCCATCCACCATAATTTTAACTACGTTCGGGGCAGTTTGGGCGGGATCGGTTGTTTTCACCAACTGCCAGGCTCCTGTGAGTGCTTTTGCTGCTGCATTTACGGGCTGCTGTTGAAAACGGGTAGTACTTTCTTTTTTGCCTAACCGGAAACCAAAAGTGGTAGATACCAGCAGGACTAAAATTACCAGGGAATAAAAATTTAACAAGTGGTTTACTTTCATGATTTTTCAGGTTTAAACGTGAACACTCGCTTATGAATAACTTATATTTAACAAGGCTATAAAACACAGATGTTTTATAGTACCGCTATCCTACCTTTTACCCGGCAGTCTGCTTTCGGACCGGATTTCACCCGAAAATCAGCCGTTGTAGGCGTCAGCCTCTGAGGAATATTTTCCTGGTAGCCGGTTTGAAAGTTTAGCAATAGCGGCAGCGCTGATAAAACAGGCATTTACGAAATTAATAAATTTTCTCAAAGGAGCAGCTTCAAGCTAAATATTGGCGACCTAAATAATTAAACAATTAAATCTTCGCTCTAATATTATTGTGCAATTGCCTTGCCAGCATGGAGGCAAAATATATCCTCTTTCCTCAAGTTTTGACTGCGGGTTAAGATACTAACGCTAAGATGGTAAAAAAAGAGATGCTCCAAAGGCTGGCTTTTTTTCCGTGGTTATAAAACAGCTTTTAGCAAACTGTCTATTAACTTGGCGGAGAGAGGCAGCAATTGGAGCAGCTTAGGCAGGCAGAAAAGCATTCGGGAGCACACGAATGCATTCAGGCCTTTAACTTCTTACTCTAGTTTTGGGTTTAGTCTTGATATCGTCTGGGTCCAGGGTATTGATATGGGGCAATACCGGATGGGTATAAGACCGGATCAAGACCACGAGCCCGACCAAAATAAGCGGGATACTTAGTATTTGTCCCATATTCAGGGCCATGGATTCTTCAAAACCTACTTGTGGCTCTTTCAAAAACTCGTACAGAAAACGCAGGGTAAATAAAATAACTACGAATAAACCAAATATCCGACCCCGGGGTGTTGCGCTCTTTAACTGTCGCCAGAGGAAATAGAGCGCTACGAAAAGTAAAAAGCTGGAAATAGCTTCGTATAACTGGGCTGGATGGCGGGGAACTTGCGGAAACTCAAAATTGCGTAGAAATACAAAAGCCCAGGGCACATCGGTAGCTTTCCCTACTATCTCGGAATTAAACAAATTACCTAAACGGATTAAGGCACCACCCAAAGCCACTACAATTACAATGCGATCCAGCACCCATAAATAATCGAATTTATATTTACGGCTAAACAGATACAGCGCCAATAAAATACCGATGGTAGCACCATGACTGGCTAGCCCCCCCTCCCATATCTTCAGAATGCGGATAGGATCTTTCAGGTATATTTCTGGTTCGTAAAACAGACAGTGGCCCAGGCGGGCACCCACCACCGTACCCACAATCATGTACAGGGTAATTACATCTATCCATTTTTCCCGCACGCCTTCGGCTTTATAAATACGGGTTAAAATTATTTGTCCGAAAATGAAACCGGAAGCGAAAAGCAAACCGTACCACCGCAGCGCTACGCTGCCAAAAAAGGGCATATCAAACCGAAATATTTCGTCGGATACGTTCCAAGTAATGTAATTAAGGATAGCCATAGTTTAAAATATCAGATTCAAAATTACGATTTTGTACTGAGTACACAACACGGCTACTCCTTAATAAAAGATAAGCGCTTCTTTGTGATAGAAGCGCTTATCTTATTTAACATAATAAATAAACTATTTACCAATCAAAAATTAAGTTCTTCGGTAAAGCCGCCGCTGAGGATTGGAAATCGCAGCCAGCTCCGGGGATTAAGATTATAGTCGTCGAGATGAAAAGATGGCGCATAACGTTCCCGTTTCCACTGGTTGCGCGACCATAGCGCATAAAAGCGCCCGATGTGCTGCCGGAGTAAATCATCGGATTCGGTGCCCCGCATTTTCTCAAACACCTGTCGTGGCGACAAGCGGTCGTAAAAAGCGTGGCGCTCTATCTGGTTTAAGATAGGGTAAGGCATCAAATCCTTTTCATCGGTTTGGGCCTGCACGGCCGGGCGCAATTCGGCCGTAGGCTGCAGGTTATTTACGTACTGCAAACCTTCGTAACCGAGTTCCAGTTGGGCCCATACCAGCCACTGGCGCAGAAAAGCTTTATCTACGCCGGCCAGAGGCGAAATACTGCCGGCTGTATCACCGTCCATGGTGGCATATCCAACGGCGGCTTCGCTCCGGTTCGAAGTAGCCATCAGCAAAGAGCCGGTTAGGTTGGCCAGCATCCAGATAACCGGCGCCCGCACCCGGGCCTGAATATTCTGCAAGGTTATATCATCGGTTTCCCAGGATAATTTACGGCCGATGGCGGTTTCTATCTTATCGGTATAGCCCGCCACCTCGTCATCGATAAACCAGTTATAAAATGTAGCGCCTAAGGATTTGGCCAGCCCTTCGGCCGACCGGAAAGTATCTTCCGAAGAATTACGGGAAGCCTGGTAGGCACAAATCAGCAAGCGCCCACAAAGTGTTTTAACCTGTTCCGCTTCCGGTAAAATTTTCAGAGCTGCTACTTCTTCGGCAGTAATAAATGGTAACCGCCGGGCAAACTCTTCCAAGCCTATTTCCGCTACCGCACGACGAATCATCTCGGCCACAGCCACCGCGCACATCGAAGAGTCGGCGCCGCCACTCAGCGATAAAACATATCCCCGGCTTTTACTCTTGCGCAAATAATCAAACAAAGCCAGGCTTAAGGCCGAGATTAATTCTTTTGATTCATCAATTTCTCCTAACAGCACCAACTGGTCGGCCGAAGGCAAAGGATTGGCAAAATTCACTTCGGCCGCTTCCGTATCTACCCGTTTAAAGCTAAGCAGGTTATTGCGCAGCACCAGGTTACCATTCTGAGCAATTAATATTTCGCCGTCGTAAATCATGGTTCCGGCTTCGTTCCCCAACAGGTTTACGTACAAATAGGCACAGTTAAATTTTTTAGAGGCATTCAGCACTAGTTTGTACCGCAAATCGGTTTTGCTCATGGCAAAATGACTGGCACTGGGATTGATAATTAGCTGAACGCCTTTTTGTAAATGCCGGACGGCCG
>JAQBNV010000548.1 GCA_028288395.1 Adhaeribacter sp.
CGGTCGGGTTATATAAATTAATATTTTAGTTATTGGTAAGCCTGCTTTTAAAAAAAGCAGGCTTTTTTATGTAGTATGGCCAACTTTTGTTCGTCAGCGGCGACTAACTATAACCTGACGCTACAACTATTTTTGATGGTTAAAGTATAGTAATATTGCATTGGACACCTGTGGTCCCGCGCTTCTTACTTATTAAAGTATATATTTACGTTTAATTAAAGTTAATTACCGCCAACCTTATATTACAGAAGATTTAACGATGGAAAATCAAGCTAAAGACGGAAAAAATATTGCAGACTCAGGTGTTTTTAAAAAGATATTAGGTCAGGCAGAAGCTTACCTGAAAAAACCCCTGCGGGTAAAAGAACTCCTGAATGATGCGTATAAAAAAGCCAGTGATAACAAAGATGTAGGAACCATTGCCCATGATGTGTGGGATAATTTACAAACGCTTTTCCGGTTAATAAAAGCCGCTGCCACCGGCGAGTATACCGGCATCCCGACCAGTACTATTATTGGCGGAATAGCCGTTTTGCTCTATTTTTTAACCCCGATCGATTTTGTGCCGGATTTTATTCCGGTAATTGGGTTGCTGGATGATGTGGCCCTGCTGGCCTGGTATATGACCAGCATTAAAGGAGAAATGGAAAAATTTGTGGTTTGGGAAAAAGGGAACCAGGCCCCGCAGGCGACCGATAATAGCTTTGCAGCAACGGCGGCCAATACCGTACCAACTACTCCGCCCGATGTATCGAACGACAATAACAATATAAATGACCCGGCTAACCAGTTATTGGTAAAAGATTTTACCGCGCATGATTTAGCTCCCGATCAGCAACCCGACGACGCTGCCATCCGGGCTACCTCCTCTGGTTCTGGCGAACCCAACGTACGGGCTGCCACTACCGACAGCACCCGTATACCCAGCTCTAATGCCGACGACAGCCGGACGGGTGGGAACGTGCGTTAACCAACCTGGACCTTAACCAAGGAACGGCCGGATTATTTTTTTTAATCCGGCCGTTCTTTTTAGAAGTTTGCTTACTTTTGGTACCTGATAGCTGCCTGATCTGTGTCCCGAACATCGCCTTATTCTTTACAATCTTTAAGTGTACATTTACCCGGCATTGGTCCGGTTCTGCTGCAGCGCAGCCTCAAAGCCAAACGCATCAGTATCCGATTGCAGCCACTCAAAGGCATTCGGGTGGTGGTGCCGCCCCGGGCTTCTTTTGAGGAAGCGCAACGCTTCCTGGAAAGCAAGCAAGCCTGGATCAGGCAGCACCTTCCCAAAATAGAAAAGCAGGAGACCAATTTAACAATCTTCCGGCCGGAAGAGACTTTTCGCACTTTTTCGCACCAGCTTCGTCTGTTGCCCCACGAGCAGGCAATTTTGAAGGCCCGTTTAATGAAAGGCGAAATTCAGGTTTTTTATCCGGCTTACCGGGATATGTCCGATGACGACATGCAAGCGTTTATCCGGAAAGCCCTCACCGAAACCTATCGCCTGGAAGCCAAGGAATATTTACCTGGCCGGGTCGATTATTTTGCCCGCCAGTTTGGGTTTAGCTACCAGAAAGTAGTTATAAAAAAAGCCGGCACCCGGTGGGGCAGTTGTTCTTACCAAAACAATATTAACCTTAACCTGCACCTGATGCGGCTACCCGCCCACCTCCGTGATTATGTGATTCTGCACGAACTGGCCCATACTGTTGAGAAAAATCATGGCCCCGGGTTTTGGGCGTTACTAGATAAAATCAGCGGCGATGCCCGCGGTCTGGATCAGGAAATGAAAAAATACCGGATTGAGATCTATTAATTTTACCAGCTTCATTTAATCGGCCCGATAGCAGGCAAATGGTAAAAATAGCCAGAGATAAAATATAGCAAATAAAATCAATTTTCCATTAACCTGAATATTTACCCAACACCCGCAAAAGAATGAGCCGATTAAAATACTTAAATCTAAAATATCTCTATATTTACAAGTAACTTAATTGGTATTTTACAAAAATATACTTAAAAAATTATAAATTACTTCCTCCTTTTTTCGTATATTCCATTATCAAAACTAATCACAAGTCCGTACCAGCCCGTTTGCACATGTTTGCCAGCCTTTTACCCGGAAAATTTACTTATCTGGTACTTATTGGTATTGGAATGGGGCTTAGTTCAGCCTGCTCCAAACCACGTAAGGCGCCGCCTACCAAGCCGGAACCGGTTGTTCCGCAAGCGGTCGTGCCAGTTCATGTACCAGATCTGGATACCCTGCGGGTAGAAGATGATTTTGCGAATGCGCCTTTCCTGCTCGATTCTATTTCGCTGACTGAAGTTCAAAAATTAATGGGCCGGGATGTACGAATCAGCAAAAAACCCACGCGGAACCATTTTGTAGCCAACCAGACCGACACGCTGATTACCCTGCGGAAGCAAAACTCGCACATTATCTTATATGCCGTAAGCGCAGAGCCCAAATGTTTTTTTAAAGAAGCCGCTATTAAAGATCCGTTCCCCATTTTTCAATACCAGCTTCAGATCGGCCAGCACAAAACCGAAGTGAAAAAATTATTCAGTTCGCTTAAAAACAAGCCCTATTTACCCGATAATATCGAAATAGTAGCCGGCGAAGGAGTTGATTATATTTACCTCAATTTCAAAAATGATGTGCTGCAACAAATAGAATACAAGCCTTACCTTGATTAATATTCCGGTTCGTAGCTAACCCGGAAAATAGCGGATAACGGGGCTGCTTCCAGACCGATACACTGGTAAAATTAACAATTTTAGCTGATTTTTTACTGTTGCCTGGAGCATTTCTCCGTCCATCAGCGGGTAGCAATTCCGCCTGGGTAATAATTAAAACTATTGTAAAACCATAAAGGCTGTCCCAGGGGGCAGCCTTTATGGTTTTACAAAGAACAAAGCTTAAACAGTGGGTTGAGGCGTATGCAACGATACATAATTTACAAAATCGCCTACCGTATCAATTTTTACTTCGTCCGGAATAACAATATGAAAGTTTTTTTCCAACTCCAGAATAATATCCACCACATCAACCGTATCAAACCCAAACTGGCTCAGGTTAGCACTCTTTCGTAACCGCGAAGGTTTAATCTCTTTGGTACGGCTAATTATTTTTATTACTTCGTTTTGAATAGCAGAGGCAGGTGATGTTCTCATGGTATTATTTAATTTAAGCAAGTTGTTCTTCATAACTAGGATTCGAAATAGCGCCGGATGGTTGCATAGGCGAACGTCGCAATATTTTACTTTTTATTTTTTCGTTAAGCAGGTACATAACCGGTACCACCAATAATGTAACAAATGTAGCAAAAGTTAAGCCGAAAATTATACTCCAGGCTAAAGGCCCCCAGAAAGCCATGCTCTCGCCTCCGACAAAAAAGTTTGGTTTAAACTCGGTAAACAAAGTAAAGAAATTGATATTTAAGCCTATAGCCAGCGGCACCAAACCCAACGTAGTGGCAATAGCCGTTAAAATTACCGGGTTTAACCGCTCTTTGCCGGCCTGTACAATGGCTTCCTCCACGGATAAACCTACTTTCAGCAACTGATCAGTAAACGCTACAATTAAGATGCCGTTTTTTACCACAATTCCTGCCAGTGCCACAATCCCGACACCCGTCATCACAATAGAGATATCCATTTTAAAGATGGAAAAGCCCAGTAATACCCCGATAATACTAAACAGAATTTCGGAGAGAATGATTAGCGTTTTAGATAAAGAGTTAAACTGGGTTACCAGAATCAGGAATATTAAACCAAAGGACGCAAACAAGGCCAGGGTCAGGAAATCCTGGGTTTCTTTCTGATCTTCCTGCTCGCCGGCCATTTTAACCTCAAAGCCCTGCGGCACCTGGTAGCTTTTCAGGGCCTCGGAAATCTGCCCCACAATGGCATTGGCATTGTAACCCGACAATACGTTTGACGACAGGATAATAACCCGTTTCATGTTTTTGCGGTTAATGCCCCCGTAAGTACTGCTGTAACTAATGTCGGCTACTGCCGATAACGGCACCTGTTTAATGGCTCCGGTTGCTTCCCGGAAAGTAATATGCATATCCAGCAGCGCATCAATATTATTGCGTGCCAGCTCGTTATACCGGATTTCGATCGGGTACTCCTCTTCGTCGCGTTTAAACTTGGAAGCTTCTTTTCCGAAAATAGCTGTCCGCAGTTCCATTCCTATTTGAGCGGTGCTCAGCCCCTCACGATTAGCCCGAACTCGGTCGATATTTACCTGTATTTCGGGATTATTTTCTTCTAAATCGCTGCGTAAATCCTCTATACCGGCAATATTTCTGGCATCGATAAATTTCTCAAGGTCTTTGGACAAGCGAATAAGTTCCGCAAAGTTTTCGCCGGCAATTTCGATGCTGATGGGTTTACCTACCGGCGGCCCGGTGGCCTCGCGGTCAACGCTTATTTCGGTGCCCGGAATGCCTTTAACCGCTTCCCGCACTAAGGGCAGGTACTCCCGCGACGGGCGAGCCCGGTGCTGAAACTCGACAAAAGCAATGGCTACCTTGCCCCGGTTAGATTGAGCACTCCGATTGGCATCGTTGGGCTCGCCGGCCCCAATGCCCACATTCGAAATCACGGATTCCACATCAGAATTATGCTCGCCTATTACGCCTTTAATCCGCTTTTCGACTAGCCGTGTAACCGAATCGGTCACGGATTGGTCGGTACCGATAGGCATTTTAATGTAGGTATACACAAAGTCCGGGTCGCCATCGGGAAAGAAAACAACGTGTGGCGAACGCACCATGGTTAAGCCAATGGAAAAGAACAATAGAAATATTATGGAGCCCAGTACGTAATAAGGCATTTTACCCGATAGAATAAACCGCAACAGGCTTTCGTAACGAGCCATAAAAGCGGGCAATACACGGCGTTGAAAGCTGTTAATCCAGCGGGTAAATAAATATTTATTCAATACAATGATCAGGATAAGAAAAATAACCAGGTTACCGAAACCCACCGACCCGGAGGCGTAGCCCGCCAGAGCTACCAGGAATAAAACCCCCAGGATGATATAAAATATTTTGCGGGCCCTGGGCGAATTATCTATTTCGTTGTCGCGGCGCATAAACGTAACGGCAAACACCGGATTGATAAAAAACGCAATCAGCAACGAAGATATCAGCACAATAATCAGCGTGATGGGTAAAAAGAACATAAACTCGCCCACGATACCAGGCCAGAACGACAGCGGCAGAAACGGTGCCAGCGTGGTAAGCGTACCGGCCAGAACTGGCACAAAAACTTCGCCGGCCGCAAATTTGGCTGCTTTCTTAATATTCATTCGCGTGGTATTGTAAACCCGGTGAGTATTTTCAACCACCACAATTGCGTCGTCTACCACAATGCCTAAAGCCAGCAAAAACGAGAACAACACAATCATATTAAGGGTAAAGCCAATGGTTGGCATAAAGATAAAAGCCAGACACATGGATAGCGGTACCGATAAACCCACAAACAAAGCATTGGTAGTGCCCATGAAAAACATGAGAATAATGGTAACCAGAATAAACCCGATGATAATACTGTTTATCAGGTCGTTCAGGGTATTGCGGGTGCGGTCGGATTGGTCGCCGGTAATGGTTACTTTCAGGTCTTTCGGGAAAGAGGTGGCCTGCATTTCCTGCAGAATCTGCCCAATCTTATCGGAGGCCTCTACCAGGTTTTTGCCACTCCGCTTGATTACGTTAATGGTTATTACCGGCTGGTTATCGAGGCGGGCATAGCTTTCGCGTTCTTTAAAACCATCGGTAACAGTGGCGATATCTTTAAGGTAAATACTGTGGCCTGGCAACGATTTCAGCACGATTTCTCCCAACTCGTTCGGGTTCTGGTACTGGCCCACTACCCGCACGGCCCGTCGCATTTCGCCTACGCGGATGCTGCCGCCCGAGATGGTGGCATTTTCAGAGGCAATGGCCCGCTCAATATCGGCAAAAGTAACTTTGGCGGCCTGCATCTTGTACAGGTCTACATCTATTTTTACTTCCTTGTCCAGGGCGCCCACAATGTCTACGCGGGTAATTTCGGGTAAGCCTTCTACCCGGTCCTCAATATCTTCGGCAAATTTCTTCAGGCGATCCAGGCTGTAATTCCCCGACAGGTTGATAAACATTATCGGGAACTCCGAAAAATTTATTTCCTGTACGTTGGGCTCGTCCGGCAAATCGTTGGGCAGATCCATGCGGGCTTTGTCTACGGCATCTTTTACCCGCTGCTTCGCTTCCTCAACGGCAATATCGGTGTTAAACTGCACGGTTACTACCGCATAATCCTGCAGGGAGTTAGACGTAACGGTTTTTACCCCGCTCAGCGATTTAATTTGCTTTTCGATGGGCCGCGTTACCAGGTTTTCCATGTCGGAGGGCGAAGTGCCAGGGTAAGCAGTACCCACGAAAATGGTAGGTATTACAATATCGGGGAAGTTTTCTTTTTGCAACCGGTTGTAAGCAAACAGGCCCGCCAGCAGAAGTATTATGGTAATAATATACACACTGGTCCGGTTGTCGATGGCCCAACTCGTTGGCTTGAATTCTTTCATTTGGTTTGATTTTATTTTAAAACCGCCTGCGGCAGCTAAAACTTATTTTGAATAATATCTGGCTGTTGAGAGTCCCTGGCCCGCAACTATTTTAAATAAGCGATGGCAGGCCAGCTGTTGGTCAGGATGATGGTAAAAGCAATATCTCTTTTGCAGATAATAAATTTACAGGTGAAGCGTCAATAGCGGAACGGTTATATTAATATTGAATAATCCGGGCTAAAAAGTAATGGTTTGCCCTTCGTTCAGGCTCTGGTAACCGGCGCTTATTATTTTATCGTTCACGGCCAGGCCGCTTAACACTTCAATATTACCATTGTAAGTGAGGCCGGTGGTAACCAGCTTTTTCTTAACTACGGTGTCTTTACCGGCGGTTTCGGCTACAAATACAAAAGCCGAGCTTTCATCTTTCTGCACCACGTTTACCGGCACAACGGTTGCTTTTTCTTTGTCATAATCTTTAATTTTTACTACCGCTATCATATTGGGCCGCAGGTTGGCCTGACCGCCCTTGTTTTTAATAGTCAACTCAATCGAAAAAGAACGGCTACTGGTATTGATTGCCTGGCTCACCGCCCGAACCGTCGCCTCCATTTCTTCTTTCAAATCGGGCAGGTAAATTTTGGCTTCATCGCCTTTGTTAATTTTGGCAGCATACGTTTCCGAAATATCAGCTACTACTTTGGTACCGGATAAGTTAACAATGCGGGCCACCGGCAGCGGCGAAGCGGGATTAACTGCTTCTCCTACTTTGGGATTAAATTCATCTACAATTCCGCTAATCGGGGCTTTTATTAAATATTGGTTTTGTTGCTGCCGCAGGGTGGCCAGCCGGCGTTCCAGCGACTCTTTGTTGTTCTTAGCCGTCAGGTATTGGATTTCGGTCCCAATTTTCTGATCCCACAGCCGCTTTTGCTTTTCGTAAACCGTCTTGGTCAATTCAAGGCTGGTGCGGAGCTCCTGCACACTTTCGTTCAGCACCGAAGCATCAATAGTTGCTAATACCTGCCCTTTCGTTACCTTGTCGCCCCGGTTCACCCGCACACTGGTCAGTACGCCGGGTACTTTAGGGCTAACAGCTACATTCTGGTCAAAATCAACTTTACCCTGAACCTCTAGGTAATGCCGGAAAGTTTGGGGTTGTATTGCTAAAACCGTGACCGGCGTGGCCGCCTGCCGCACTACCACTCCCTTGCCCTCGGCTTGCAGTTCGGTTTCCAGTTGGGTTATTTTTTGCTCTAGTGCGGCTTGTTCATTTTTAAGGGTGGCGAGTTGTTCTTCTTTGGTTGGGGCATTTTGTGTACAAGCCGCAAAGGCTACGGCCATAACCAACATAAATAAGTTTATTCTATTTTTCATAACTTTAAGGGTCGGGTTAAAAGAGGAGAAATCAGGATTAATTATTTTAGTAGGCTGCCATTCGCTTTTTGTACATCTACTTTGGCAATGATGGCATCGTAAACGGCTCCGTAATAATTGGTCTGGGCTTGCCGGAGCTCGGTTTCGGCGGTAACTACCTCCAGGTTAGTGCCCACTCCTTCCTGAAATTTAATATTGGCTACCCGGGCCACGTCCTGCGCCAGTATCAAACTCTCTTGTTGCGCCTGCATTACCTGCAGGGCGTTTTGCAGGTTGGTACTGGATTGCCGCAGTTGCAAATCAATTGTTTGCTTTAATATTTTAAAGCCATTATTGGCGCTTTCCACGGCAATGCGGGCCTGCTGAATTTCGTATTTCTTGCGCAAACCATCAAAGACCGGAATCTGCAGGATTAAGCCTACCGAGCCAAACGAGAACCAGTTCGGGAAATCGGCGCCCTGGTAATTAGGCCCCATATCTTTGGTGCGCAAAGCCATTAAATCGGAAAAGGTGCGGCT
>JAQBNV010000567.1 GCA_028288395.1 Adhaeribacter sp.
GACAGCAAATTTATCAATTTGATTGTACATACCTTCTAATTTTGATAGGTATTTAATCTTTTTTTTAAGTTTTATAAACCTAATATTGCTTTTTAATTAAAAATTCGAATTTATACCTATATCAGACAAAAGAATAATAAAAAAATACATATACTAAAAAGATAATATATCGTATCTAATAAAGATTTTATCTAAAGCTTTGAATATTAAAAAGCATCGTTTAACTTCCTGAACTATCAGGTAATATTATTGGAATTAGATTAAAGCGTTAAGGTGCCCAGACCACATGGGAATAATTAACATTTCAAACCAAAAAAAGAATGTTTAATTTTTTTGAAAACGAGAATTTAAAACGGGTAAAGAATCATATTACGAACCTGGGAGCTTTGGCAAGGGTAGACGGACATCTGGATTCTTCTGAACTGAATTATATTATTGCGGTGGGGCAAAAGAATGGTTTAAAACCTAATGATGTCCGCACCCTGCTTGCTAATGGTGAAAAAAGTCAGTTCCATTTGCCGGAAAACGATTCAGAAAGATTTGACCAACTCTACGATTTAGTGGAAATGATGCTGGCCGATGGCATTGTAGACGACAGCGAAATGGAATTTTGTATGACGATGGCGAGCAACCTGGGCTTTAAAAAATCGGTAGTTGGCGTTTTGGTCCGGAAAATAACCATTGGTGTAAAAGACGGATTCACGCGGGAACAAATAAAAACTGAGTCACAGAATTTTCTTAAATTTTAAAGCGCCGCAGTTTCGTGTATGCAAATCGTATCAAACCGCTGATTGTCAAAATAATACAAAATGGCTTTGTCGCTTTTAACCAGTATCGCATTTTGAGGTAAAATCATTTTCTTTTTTATCTTAACCGAATCCACTAATATTTCTTTGCCTTTTGAAAGCAAGCTCAGAAAAAGCTTGCTTTCTTCTTTTTTAAGCTCTTCCGCATCATAAGCATATTTAGCCAACGGATATTCGAGTAAATTTCCTTGGTTGCTGTTTAAAAAAGCAGTTATATACAAGGTGTCTTTAAATAAATATTGTACCGCAAAGTCCGGCATGTTATCCTGGTTTAAATCAGTTTGAACATGGTAAGGACCTGATGAATTCCGTTGGTCTTGCTTTAAGAAATCAGATGAAATATGAGGGAGCGACCAGCCAGGTACTTTTTTATTAAGAATAGCTGTTAATTCGGCCGGGAATTGGTCGAAGGTGCCGGTATTAAGAGGGTTAAAATCCAATCCGTCCCGGGCGAAGAAAGTACCAGAATGAGCGACCGAAGGTAAAGCCGAGGCGTTGGCTGGGAGTGTGGTGCCTATATTCCCAGATTGCTTGGGGCGACAGGCATTAATTGTTACCTGCAAGGAGAATAGGATTAGCAAAATGATAGTCCGTAAAGCTTCCCCTTTCATCTGGTTTAGGCTTGGCTTTTTTAGTTAATTTTTCTAAGCCATTATATTTTTGATTATACTACATCTTTCTAGCCTTGGTTGCACGACTCTGTTTTGGGTTAAATCCATTAGTTAACTTATGGGGTATTACAAGGGCCAGAAAACCGGAACCATAAATATTATTATCAGAACCAAGATAAAGGTTAAGCCGGAGCCAACTTTCAGAAAATCGCTAAACCGGTATTTGCCCGGCCCGTAAACCAGTATACACGAGGGCTCAAAGGGCGTAATTAATGATACAGAAGCAGCCAGCATCACCGCAATAGCAAAGGTGCGGGGATCAGAATCGATAGCAATGGCGGTTTGCAGTGCCACCGGCACAATAACAAGCGCTGCCGCTGCATTGGACATGGGTTGGGTCAGGAACACCGTCAGGAAAATAAAACCGGCCAGAATAGTAAGCTTACCGAAAGGTGCAAGTAGGTCTACGATGCCATCGGCTAAAAATTGCGCTGCCCCCGATTTATCCATAGCTGCCCCAAATGCCGTCATTCCACCAATCAGAATGAGCAAACGCCAGTCAATGGCTTCGTAAGCCCGGTTTGTGCTGATACACCCGGTTAATATACTAATAACCGCTGCGGCCAGAAAACTGATAGACAAAGGTAAAATATTGAAAGAGCCCAGGATAATTGCTATCACAAATGCCGATATGGTGATAATACCTTTCCGCTTCCGGAACAATACTTGCGAAAATTCTTCTAATACGGCCAAGTGCTGATTCGATCGCAAATAATTTAATCTTTCCTGTGAACCTTGTACCAGCAATAAATCGCCTAACTTTAGTTTTACCTCACTTATCTGGGTCCGGAGGGTTTCGCCCTGGCGCGAAACCGCCAGTACGGTGAGGCCATAGCGCCGCTGGAAATCAATTTCCCGGATGGTATGCCGTATCAGGTTAGAATGCGCAGTAATCAATATTTCGGCCAGCCGGATATCCGGGCTTTGCAGGGCGTCTTCCAGTACCACATCGGCCATAATTTCAATGCCTTTGGTTTCCCGGATGCTAATTAAATCTTCTATCTGTCCTTCTACCAGTAAAATATCTCCGGATTGAATGCGGGTGCGGTAATCAGGTAAAAACTTTTCTTTACCCCGGATAATATTTAACATTTTAAATTTTTTCCTGCTTAGGTCAGAAGCATAAACCAGCTGGTTAACCAACGGCGAATTGGGCTGCACCAACACCTCGGTTATATATTTCTGCATCTTATATTCTTCGGTAAGGGCGTGTTCCTGGTGATTAGGTAATAATTTTTTGCCAATGGTCATCATATACAGCATGCCCACCGAAAATATTATCAAACCAATGCCGGAAATTTCGAACATGCCAACTGGTTCTAGCCCGGCTTTATCGATGTACCCACTTACGGCCACGTTAGTGGAAGTGCCAATCAGGGTACAGGTTCCTCCCAGAATGGAGGCATACGCCAGGGGCATTAATAATTTAGATGAGCTGATATTTAATTTCTTGGAGACACCCATTATTGGCGATACGAACATGGCCGTAACCGTAGTATTGTTCATAAAAGCCGAAATGGAGCCCGAGATAAGCATTACCAGAAACAACAGGGAATTGGCGCCTTTGCTGGCTACCTTAACCAGGCGGGCAATTAAAAATTCCAGGATACCCGTTTCTTCCAAGGCAGCCGTTAAAACAAAAATTGAAGCCAGTATTACAATAAAATCGCTGCTAAAACCGGCAAAGGCTTCTTCCGGCGTTATAATCCGGGTGGTACAAAGCACAATCA
>JAQBNV010000569.1 GCA_028288395.1 Adhaeribacter sp.
CGAGCAGGCCAATAAACCTTTTGTGCGGGCAGCGCTGGTAAAAAACGATGGCTTTCAGGCTGCGCTGGGCCGGCCCAATCGCGAAACGGTAATTACCGGCCGGGATTCGCAGGCCAACCTGTTGCAAGCCCTGGAACTGACCAACGGCAAAGCATTTAACCAGGTGCTAAAAAAAGGAGCAGCTAGTTGGATTGCCCGTTATAAACAAAATGACCAGATTATCCGGGAGGTTTACCGCAATGCCCTGGGGCGGCCACCCTTACCCCGGGAGTTTGCAGTGGCGAAACAGGTGCTGGGCGAATCGCCGGACCCCGAAGCCGTGCAGGATTTCCTGTGGGCGATTGTGCTGTTACCCGAGTTCCAGCTGATTTATTAACCTGGCTGCCGCCTCCTGAATAGGGCATTGCTGGATGGTTTTAGATGAAATAAAAAGTATTAGGTATTTAAATTTATTTATAGTCATGCATTCTAAATGGAACCGAAGAGAATTTCTGAAGACGGCGAGCGCCGCTACCCTGGGTGCCCTGGCAGCCGGAGCGCCCATGGCCGGCTTCTTATCTTCCTGCAGCCGGGATAAAAACCAGGCTTTACTGGATTCGGATGCTGTTAAAAAGCGGTTAGCGAATTCCAAAGCCGACACGGTTATTCTGCTCTGGATGGCCGGAGGCATGGCCCATACCGATACCTTCGACCCCAAAACTTATACGCCGTTCGAAAAAGGCTTGGATTCTAACCGGGTGCTGAGCACTTTTAAACCCGTACCAACGGTTCTGGATGGCATTAACTTTTCGGAAGGACTGGAGTCGATTGGCAAAATAATGGATAAAGGTACCCTGATCCGGTCTTATGTAGCGGCCGATTTGGGCCATATATTACATTCGCGGCACCAGTACCATTGGCATACCTGTTACGAACCGCCGCAATCAGTAGCCGCCCCGCATATGGGTGCCTGGATAGCGAAAGAACTAGGTCCTAAAAATCCGGTTATTCCCGCTTTTATCGATATTGGCCAGCGCTTAACCTTAGGAGAAGGCGAAGAATTAAAAGCTTTTCACACCTCCGGTTTCCTGGGCAATGAATTCGGGCCTTTCATGATTCCGGACCCGACCACCGGCCTCGACAGTGTTAAACCACCGGTGGGCATGTCGTATAAACGCTTTGAGAAACGGAACCAGTTATACAACGACCTGATTAGTAAGAGTGCCTTTGGCGAACTGGGCAGCGATTACCAGAAAGAATCCCTTAAAAGAGCGATGGAGCAATCGTATATGCTGCTAAACTCCCCGGAAGCCAAAGCGTTTGATTTAAGCACCGAACCGAAAGAAAGCTACGATATTTATAATACCGGCAAATTTGGCTTAGGCTGTTTGCTGGCGCGCCGGCTCACAGAAAAAGGCGCCCGCTTTATTAGTGTTACCACCGAGTACGTACCTTTTATGGGCTGGGATACGCACGAAAACGGCTATACCCGCTTAAAGGAAATGAAAAGGCAGATAGATGCCCCGGTAGCCCAGTTAATTAAAGATCTGGAACGCACCGGGCACCTGGATCGCACCCTCGTTATCCTGGCCAGCGAGTTCAGCCGCGACATGATGCTGGAAGGTCGCCCCGGTGCCGAAGTAAAGCACCAGGTCGATCAGCCTACTATTATCAACGATATCAAAAATTATGGCATGCACCGCCACTTCACCGACGGTTGCTCTATCCTGATGTTTGGCGGCGGCATCCAGAAAGGGCTGGTATACGGCAAAACCGCAGACGAAAGGCCTTGTAAAACCATTGAAAAACCTATTAAAATCGATCAGGTACACCAATCCATTTACCATGCCCTGGGCATAGCCGAAGATGCGCACGCCATTATCGAAGAACGGCCTTTCTATACCACCCCCGATGGCGTTGCCAAACCTGTAATGACATTATTCGGGCAAAAAGAAGTAGAAGTAGAAGAAGAATCTGAAGAGGCTTAACCTAATCAATATTTTAACCCCAGCACCTATTCACCTAAAATAATGATACAAACCGAAGATAACAGCAGACGCGACTTTCTAAAAAAGACGGGGACTGCTTTGGCAGTCCGCGCGCTTTTTTCCACCATCTGGGTTAAAAAGAGTTTCGCCCAGAAAGCGGGGCCTACCCTGGGGCATAATTCCCACCGCTACCGGGTAGTGGAAGGCTGGGGCGTACTGGATGCCGGCAAAAACCCGGTAAACGATTGCCACGAAATGGTAGAAGATGCCAAAGGCCGGTTGATTATGCTGACGAATGAAACCCGTAATAATATTTTAATCTACGATAAATCCGGGAAGCTTCTGGAAACGTGGGGCAACAGTTACCCCGGTGGGCATGGCTTAACCCTCAGCAACGAAGGCGGCGAACAGTTCCTGCTTATTACCGATACCGACCGCAACCAGGTAATTAAAACCGACCTGAAAGGAAAAGAAATATTTAAACTGGATTACCCCCGCGAAACCGGGCAGTACAACCACTCTGGTGAATTTAAACCCACCGAAACCGCTGTAAACCCGGCTAATGGCGATATTTATGTGGCCGACGGTTATGGCAAGAACTTTATAACCCAGTATAGTTCAAAAGGAGAATATATCCGGCATTTTGGCGGCAAAGGGTCTACGAACGAAACCTTCGAATGCTGCCACGGCGTTTTGGTAGATACCCGCGACACCAAAAACCCCACCCTGCTGATTACCGACCGGTCGCACATGAGCCTGAAGCGTTTTACCATGGACGGGAAATACCTGGCTACGATTCCGGTGCCTGGTTCTTTTATTTGCCGCCCGGTGCTCAAAGGCAAAAACCTATACGCCGCCGTTTACCGCAGTACCTCTCAGGATTACAAAGATTCGGGCTACATCACTATCTTCGACGAAAAAGACCGGGTGATTTCCACTCCCGGGGGAACAGCGCCCACCTATACCAAAAATATATTGCAGGAGCAACGCAAAGACCGCTCCTTCATGGGTTTTCTGCATCCGCACGATGTATGCGTAGATTCCGACGAAAGCATTTACGTACCGCAGTGGGCATCGGGCAAAACCTACCCCATCAAACTCGAAAGAGTTTAAAGTATTATTCAGAATTTATTTGCCTGTAACCAATAAGAACAGGTTGCTAAGTTAAATTTTATACCGGAAGGGTGCTACTTGAATGTACCCTTCCGGTTCCTTTTCCGGCAGCTCCTGCTTTTTAATATTCCTTTCCTGGTGAAGTCTTTAGTGGTCAGGGCAACCCCACAGTTATTAAAACCTGACTTTAGCATC
>JAQBNV010000601.1 GCA_028288395.1 Adhaeribacter sp.
CGCTTCGGGGCAAACAATAAATATTCCTTCTTCCCTTCAGCTGCCCTCGCCTGGCGGGTTTCCGAAGAAGAATTCCTGAAAGGCAACGACGTGATTTCTAACCTGAAACTGCGCAGCAGCTACGGCCTAACGGGTAACTCAGAGATTGCTCCTTACCAATCTTTAGGGGTTTTAAGCTCTAATTTCGCTGCTGTTCTGGGTGATATACGCGTAGGCGGAACCGGTCTTAGCCGCTTAGCAAACCCGAAACTGAGATGGGAAAAAACGGCGCAAGCCGATATCGGACTGGAACTGGGTTTACTAAGGAATCGCATAACCTTCGAAGCCGATTTTTATTACCGCAAAACCACCGATATGCTGCTGGATGCTCCCGTACCCCGTACCACCGGTTATGCCACCGTACGTAATAATATAGGTTCTCTGGAAAACAAAGGGATAGAGTTATCGCTGAATACAGTAAATATCGAAGGAGGTGGTTTCTCCTGGAATACTGGTTTCAATGTTTCTTTTAACCGGAACAAAGTGCTGACTTTAGCCTCTCCAGCCGATATTTTTGGCGTAGGTGGTCCTAACTTCACGAACCAAACCAATATTATCCGCATCGGGGAACCAGTAGGTTCTTTCTGGGGACTAACCCGGGTAGGCATCTGGAGCGAAGCCGAAAGAGATGAAGCCGCCGCCTTTACCAGCTATCGTCCCGGCCAAACCTTACTGCCCGGCGACATTAAATACCTGGATGTGAACGGTGATAAAGCGATTACCGATGCTGACCGGAGCATTTTTGGCAACGGTAGCCCGAAAGCCTGGGGTGCCCTTACCAACACCTTCAAGTATAGAAACTTTGATTTATTACTAGATCTGCAATATTCTTACGGTAATGATGTACTGGATATGACCTTGCACTCCAGCGAAGACCGTCAGGCCCTGGCCAATAGTTACAAAACGGTATTAAATGCCTGGACCCCGCAAAACCAGAATACCATGATTGCCGAAATAAGGGATACCCGGGCTGGTTATATCACCAACGTAGATACCCATTGGATTAAAGACGGTTCCTTTATCCGGGGCAGAAACGTATTATTAGGCTATACCTTCCCTACTGCCGTTGCCGAAAGAATCAAGTTAAACCGCCTGCGGGTGTATACCTCGGCCCAGAACTTATTTTTAATTGTGGATGATGAACTGATTGGCGACCCTGAAACCGTAGGTATCCGGGACGGCGATGCACAAAACGTGTTCTCGCAAGGTCAAAACTGGCATGGATATCCCAAACCCAGAACTTTCCTGGTGGGCTTACAGATCGGTTTGTAATCTATTTATCTATTTAAAAAGAATTTGAACATGAAGATTTATAAATTAAGAAACTTAACGAAAGCTTTCCTATGTGGCTTGCTCCTGGTGGGCGCCACGGGATGTAAAGATTTTTTGGACGAGAAGCCGCCTTCTAACCTGACGCCTGATAATTTTTATACTATTCCGGATCATGCCGAAGCGGCTTTAGCTGCCGTTTATGCTGATACCCGTCTGGTATACGATGGCTCCGGTATATTTTCGTCAACGTGGCAAATGCTGGAGGCTCCTACCGGAACTTCCACGACCGAAACGGGGCAAAATTCGGATCTGAATAACCTTTACGGTTTAATTTACGATGGCAATACCGGCCATATTGCTAACTACTGGAATGGTTTGTACCGGCTTATTGCCCAGGCAAACCTCTTGTTGGATAGAGTTCCGGCTATTACGCCTATGGACGAAGCCCAGAAAAAGAAAATATTGGGTGAAGCAAAGTTTTTGCGGGCCTGGGCTTATTTCCGGGCCGTACAGTTATGGGGCGATGTACCGTTAATTACGACCCCCCAAACCATCGAATCCAAAGATTTCCTACCTAGCCGCACTTCCAAAGAAGAGGTTTACAATTTGATTGTAGCCGACCTGAAAGAAGCCGAAGCGGCTGGTTTACCCTGGATGGATGCCACCGGACGGGTTTCTCAGGCAGCAGCCAAATCGATGCTGGCCAAAGTCTACTTAACCATGGCGGGATTTCCTTTGCAAAAAGGAGCTACCCACTACAAATTAGCCGCCGATAAAGCATTTGAAGTAATCACTTACGCCAATGCCAATCCCGGAGTCATTGATTTGTTTTCAACCTATGGCGATGTACACAAAGAAAGTACCGAGAACAGGTTAGAGCACATTTTTATGGTGCAGTATAATAACCTGGTAGCGGGTAATCCCATGGAAAATATGTATCCGAACTTTAAACCGGTTACGTATGCCGGGCCTTCCGGTACCGGAAGTACGGTACCAACTACTTCGTTTTATAACTCTTATGAGACAGGAGACCGACGGGCCAAGAACCAGGAAGGTTGGTTTTATACGAGCTATTTTACCAATGGCACGGGTGCTGCGTTTGATTTAGGTGCTCCGTATATTTTCAAGCATTTTAATACTACTTCCGCTGGTGCTCCCAATACCACTCCTACGCGTAATAACAACCTGAATGTGCCGGTTATCCGGTACGCCGAAGTGTTATTGATTTACGCCGAAGCGCAGAATGAGGTAACAGGTCCAACAATGGAGGCTTACAATGCTTTTAAAAAGATACGGGACCGCGCCCAGTTAACCACTCCTGCCCTGGGTACTTTTAACCAAGCTTCGTTCCGTGAAGCAGTGTGGCGGGAACGTTGGTATGAGCTCGCTTACGAGCAGATCACCTGGTTTGATATGGTGCGGCTACGGAAAGTATTTAATGAAACAACGAAAGGCTTTGATAATTTTGTAGGCCACGTAAACAAAAACTCGAATAAGCCTTTGCAAGAGAAACATTTGTTGTTCCCGCTGCCAACGCCGGAACGGCGGAACAATCCTAACTTGAGCCCGCAAAACCCAGGCTATCCTGAGTTTTAGAAGTGCACAATAAAAAACCTGGTACGTGTTGTACCAGGTTTTTTTATTTATATTTTCGGCCTAGATCATGTCTGGCCAGAAATACCAATACCCAGGTTTATTCGGTTTCGGATAATATTTAATTCTTAAGCTGGCGGATATTTAGCACTGCCAGGTTAAAAAGGCGAACCTCATGTTATATCAATAATAATCAATAGATTTCAACACCACAGTTAATTAAATAAAATCCATAAAATTCATTATTAATTATCCAGAAAAAATTCATGATAAAAAATATGAAAGAAGACTTTACAAATCAGGAAAAACCAGCTTCTTCCCGAAGAGGCTTTATAAAAGCAGCGGCCGTTACGGCCGCCGGCTTCATGATTGTACCCCGCCACGTATTAGGAGGCAAGGGCTTTTTAGCGCCTAGCGACCGACTGTCAATTGCCGCGGTTGGGGTAGGTGGCAAAGGCCGATCCGATATAGACGCCTTTTACAAAAGCGGAAAATCTGATATTGCCTACCTGTGCGATGTAGACGACCGGCAAGCGGCCGCTTCGGTCCAGAATTTTCCGAAAGCCAAATATTACAAAGACTGGCGGGAGATGTTCGATAAAGAAGCTAAAAAATTTGATGCCGTATCGGTTTCCACCCCCGACCATACCCATGCCGTGGTGGCCATGGCGGCCATGCAACTGGGCAAACATGTGTATGTCCAAAAGCCCATGACCCATGATATATACGAAGCCCGTAAACTTACCGAAGCTGCCGCCCGCTACAAAGTAGTAACCCAAATGGGTAACCAGGGTGCTTCCGGCGACGGTGTACGGCAATTACACGAGTGGTTTAACGCCGGTATAATTGGCGATGTAAGTACCGTGTATCTCTGGACCAACCGGCCCATCTGGCCACAGGGCGTGCCCTGGCCCACTACCAAATCCGAGGTTCCGAAAGAACTTAACTGGGATTTATGGTTGGGCACAGCTCCTTATAAAGAGTACGTGGATAAAGTAGTGCCGCGCAGCTGGCGTGGTTGGTGGGATTACGGCACCGGCGCCCTGGGCGATTTGGGCTGCCACTTAATGGAAGCACCTTTCCGGGTACTGGACCTTAAATATGCCTCTGATGCGCAGGCCAGCGTAAGCAGCGTATTTGTAGATTGGGGCAAGCGCGGCATTTTTCCGGATAGCCCGCCGCCTGCCAGTCATGCTACCTTAACTTTTCCGAAAACGAGTAAAACGAAAGGCCCCGTAACCATGCACTGGATGGATGGCGGCATTAAGCCGGAGCGGCCGGAAGAATTGGGACCGAACGAATTGTTTGGCGATGGCAACAGCGGTATTTTATTTGTGGGTACCAAAGGTAAAATGATGGCCAGCGAATATGCAGCTAACCCGCGCCTGCTACCCCTTAGCCGAATGCAGGAAGTTCAGGTTAAACAAACGTATGCCCGGGTACCCGGCAGCGCCGATGGCCACTATGCCCAGTGGGTAGAAGGAGCAATTGCCGGCTATGGCAAAAAAGAATTGAGCTCGCCGTTTAATTTAGCGGGCCCACTAACCGAAGCAATTTTGATGGCTAACCTAGCAATAAGAGGGGCAGATATGGCTAAACCACGCACTACCGGCACCGGATTCGAATATCCCGGCAGTAACCTCAAAATGTTGTGGGACAACAAAAATATGCGGGTAACTAATTTTGATGATGTTAATCAGTTTGTAAAACGCAATTACCGCGAAGGCTGGAGTTTAGGTGTCTAAGATTAATTATTCCGACGGATTTCCTTCCGGAAGTTTTTAAAATATTTACTTTACGGGCGATTAGCTTGTAACGCAACAGAGATGGTGTTCCCGAAGATCCGGGAACACCTCTTTTAAATATAATAAATAAGTTTGCTCATCACCCAGGTTGCTATAAATGGCGTTCTGCTTTAATGCTATCTGCCTAACGGGTAAGGTTCGGGGAAGTTTAAACCAAAATCTCTTTCCTTTAAAATTATTTGTAACTCGCCTTAAGTAAAGCAATTAAACGTTTCCGGGCACAGAACAGCCAAAATTAAAAATGGCTGGTTATTAATTTATTACCGGCCAGAATAAAAAAATAGAAAAAATATTGTATACTTAAACTGGCAAATTTAAGGTTATTTAAATCCAGGCAGGTTAAAAGCATCCATCAATACGGTAGGACTCCTGGTAAACGAAAAGTAATTTAAGACCGGCCTGTAAAGAATTGCGGCAGCAATCGTGCTCCTTTTTTAAGGCGGCAAAATATTGCGGCA
>JAQBNV010000573.1 GCA_028288395.1 Adhaeribacter sp.
AGTTTCTCTTACTTAAGAATGTTTTATTGTTTAAGCCAGGTTATGAGTCATAGTGCTACTTACTACTTTTACTGACTTGAGTTTAAATTTCCAAAAACTTGTTTTATTTGCTAAGGTATGTACCCTATACGTCTGGTTTAACAAAACTCCACTTATATGAAATTGAATTGGGGTCGGAAAAAGGAAAGAACAGCTACTGTAAGAAATGTTTAGTTACCCGTTAACATGTTCAATTGGTACTAAACCGGCGAATAACTTAACGTGATTCCGCATATATAAGATTTGATTTTCTTATCTTTGCCAAATGGAAAACAAGGTGGTGCGTTCGGTTTCTCCCTTCAACAATGAACTAAAGTTAAAGGGGTTTAATGTGTTTCAAATTGAAAGCGATGGGGCAGCTACCCGCATGTATAGCCGCAAGGATTTCTACAAGATTTGCCTGACCACGGGCAAAAGCGCTATTCATTATGCCGACCGGAGTTTTGAGCAGGAAGGTACAGTTTTGTTTTTTGGAAACCCCCACATACCCTATTCCTGGGAAACTATTTCTACTACCTATGTAGGTTATACTATCCTCTTTTCTGAAGATTTTCTAAAGCTGTCCGACCGCTCCGAAAGCCTGCAACACTCTCCTTTATTTAAAATTGGAGGCACTCCTGTCTTAAATATTTCCGAACAACAACGGGGTTTTTTGAACACCATTTTCCGGAAAATGATGGAAGAGCAACAAACGGATTATGTTTATAAAGATGACCTTATCCGTAATTATATCCATCTGATAATTCATGAAGCTATGAAATTGCAGCCTGCGGAAAACTACGACCAAAACAAGAACGCGGCTTTCCGTCTTACCGCTGTGTTTCTGGAGCTTCTGGAACGGCAGTTTCCAGTAGAAAGCGCCGACCGTCCGCTTCAACTCAGGACCGCCCAGGATTATGCCAACAATTTAAATGTGCACGTTAATTATCTGAACCGGACTGTAAAAGAAGTAACCGGTAAGCCTACTACCGCCCACATTACCGACCGCATTATTAGTGAAGCCAAAGCCCTATTACAGCATACCGACTGGAATATTGCCGATATTGCTTATGCCTTGGGCTTTGAATATCCTACCTATTTTAACAACTACTTCAAGCGAATGACCGGGACTAACCCGAAGTCACTTCGAGTACAGGAAGTTTGAAATCCTTAATTATTGGTTTGATTTTCATTACCTGCTAGGGTAGGGGCTGAATTACCTTTGCATTGTAGTATCAAATGCAAGGGTAATGGAAAAGTTGGATGAACAAAATACTTTTAGTCAGAACGATAAAGATATTTTCGAAAGACTAAAAGTTGGGGAGCCCATCCGATTGGACGACCCTGAGTATTATAAAGTACAGGAAGTCGTTAACCGCAAGATTGAGCTTTCCGCACAACTAAATACCTCTACAAATATTGACCAGGTCCGGAATCGTATCAGCGAAATCATTGGTACTACACTCGATGAGAGTACAACGGTATTTGCACCCTTCTACACCAATTTTGGGCGCTTTACCCGGATAGGCAAAAACGTATTTATAAATCATGCCTGTTCTTTTTTAGACATGGGCGGCATTATCCTGGAAGACTATGTACTACTAGGACCGAAAGTAAACCTCATCACCGAAAATCATCCGATTGACCCTACTGACCGGAGAACACTTATTTGTAAGCCGATTGTCATTAAACGCAATGCCTGGATTGGGGCGGCTGCTACCATATTGCCCGGCGTGACTATTGGCGAAAACGCCATAGTAGCGGCGGGAGCAGTGGTTTCTAAGGATGTTCCGGCCAATACCGTGGTAGGCGGTGTACCTGCCAAATTTATTAAAACAATCGATTCGTTGCATTCAGTTCAACCCCATAATTCGGACTTTTAAATTTAAGAAACATGAAAAGAATAACACTTTTGGCCCTTACATCCCTTATGATTTTGGAACAGGCTTATGCCCAAACAAAACAAAGTGTAAAGTCACGAAAAACTAAAACAATGATAGAGACAGAAAATAAAGGCCATTATACCTTTCAATTAAGCGATAAGGTTACCCGACAAACAGTAACCTACCAAAACCGTTATGGAATCTCTATATCAGCCGATTTATACCTGCCCAAAAATCGGGGAAGTGAACCTTTGGCGGCACTTGCCATTAGCGGTCCGTTTGGTGCGGTAAAAGAACAATCTTCTGGACGATATGCCCAAGCCATGGCCGAACGTGGTTTTGCAGCCCTTGCATTCGACCCGTCTTATACCGGCGAAAGTAGCGGAGAACCCCGCCATGTGGCTTCGCCAGACATAAATACGGAAGATTTCAGCGCCGCCGTGGACTTTCTTGGTCTGCAGCCTTCTGTAGACAGAAACCGCATCGGTATCATCGGTATTTGTGGCTACGCCGGCATGGCTCTGAACGCTGTCGCGGTGGACAAACGCGTTAAAGCTGTTGCTACCACCAGTATGTATGATATGTCGCGGGTGATGGCCAAAGGCTATTTTGACAAACTAACCAGTGAAGAACGCACTAAAACGCTGGAACAAATGAGCCAGCAACGTTGGGTAGATGCCGAGAAAGGCACACCTGCTCCTTCCACCAATAACCTACCCGAAAAGTTGCAAGGAAACGAACCTCAATTCGTAGTTGATTATTTTAATTATTATAAAACGCCCCGTGGTTTCCATCCCAACTCAATTAATTCAAATGGGGCCTGGGCGGCTACCAGTCCGCTGTCGTTCATGAATATGCCATTACTTACTTACATCAAAGAAATCTCACCTCGCCCGGTTTTGTTGATTGCAGGTGAAAAGGCCCACTCTCGTTATTTCAGCGAAGATGCTTACAAAGCCGCCGCCGAGCCAAAAGAGTTACTAATTATCCCGAATGCCAATCATGTTGATTTGTATGACCAAACTAATTTAATCCCGTTTGATAAACTAACGCTATTCTTCAACGAATACCTGAAAGCGGGTAAGTCTTCTCCAAAAGAAAAGGCAGCCGCTTATGGTACAGCAAATAGAGAATAGTGTAGAACATAAAACATCGTAATATGAAAAATTCCTTAATAGCAGTTTGTACTTTGGTAACCTTGTTCAGCCTAAGTTGTAAAGCCCAGGTATCTAAGCAATCCGCTTCTTCTGAAATAAAAGCCATTTTCCCGAAAGGTGAATTAGGACCGGCACAAAACTTTACCGGAAAGGCTTGGAACTTTGGACTGGTACCAAATGACAGCACGTATCAGACGCTGGTCGGCAATGTCTATTTCGAACCGGGTGCCAGAAGTAATTGGCATATTCATCCAGCTGGCCAGATATTAATAATAACAGACGGGGTAGGCTACCACCAAATAAAGGGGCAACCCCGGCAAACAATCAAAAAGGGCGATGTGGTAAAGTGCCCGCCCAATGTGATGCATTGGCATGGAGCCAGTCCGGAAAGTGGCTTACAGCAGCTATATATCGTGCCAAATACAGAAAAGGGTATTGTTCAATGGTTGCATCCGGTTTCCGTCGAAGAATACAGTAAAGCTAAATAAGGTGCAGGATGGAAACATATAATAATCAGGAGAATAATTAATCAAGAAGAAAATTCATTTAGTAATGAGCGGTTTTTGATGTAGGAATCATTTAATGCAAAAGTTGTAAAAGCATACATGCCATGAAACAATCCCTTGCAATTATTTTCTCCCTATTTTCCCTTCTTACAAGTTTTGCATCTTGTAATAAAGAAGCTTCTGTACCCGGTAGTCTTGATGCTGGAAATACTAATGGAAATAGAAACCCTAATACAACAGGAGGTCAGATGAGAATTAAGATTGGAGCCAGTACTTTCACCACAACCCTTTATGATAATGCCACCGCAACGGCATTTAAAGCCCGGTTGCCGATGACCGTAAATATGAGTGAGCTGAACGGCAACGAGAAACTTTTTAATTTTTCTGTTAGCCTGCCGACAAACGCCTCTAATCCCGGAACAATTCAAAACGGCGATTTGATGATTTATGGTTCTAAAACCCTGGTGTTTTTCTATAAATCTTTTTCTACCTCGTACAGCTATACCAAACTCGGACGCATTACCGATCCGGCGGGACTTGCTGCGGCAGTTGGTTCCGGAAACGTTGTGGTTACTTTTGAATTAGAGTAAAAGCTTAATAAGTCTACTGCAGGTAAGAGTTTATAAAAATAAACGAATTTTAATATGGAAATAACAAGAATAGGATCAAAGCCCTCCTATAACGGACCGGAAGATTGGTTTACGGGTGCCGTGCGGGTGGATCCGTTATTTGATGCCAATGAGGCCAGACGGGGAGCGGCAAACACGGTTACCTTTGAGCCGGGCGCAAGAACAGCCTGGCATACTCATCCACTGGGTCAAACCTTAATTATTGTAGCTGGTTGTGGTTGGGTGCAGCGAGAAGATGGTCCAGTGGAAGAAGTACATCCCGGCGACGTAGTTTGGTTTGAGCCAAACGAAAAGCATTGGCATGGCGCTACAG
>JAQBNV010000655.1 GCA_028288395.1 Adhaeribacter sp.
TCCTAAACGTTATTTACTAGGCGGCGTTGATAACTGGTTATTTAACAAGGAAGATGAAGACACGGAGTCAACGGACCGTATTTTTCATGACCAGGGGCCGGCGGATTTATTTTACCAGCAATTTGCCGCCCCCATGCGAGGCTTCGATTACAACGCCCGTCAGGGAAATAAAATGTTGTTGTTTAATACCGAACTCCGGGTACCCATTGTGCAATACCTGTTTCAGAATTCAGCGCTGGGCTCCGGCTTTTTCCGTAATTTGCAGTTAACGGCCTTTAGCGATGTTGGTACCGCTTACAATGGCAGTAATCCGTTTAGCCGGCGCAATTCTTTTAATACCCAGATTTTAGGCGGCCGGGGCGAATCCAACAATACTAATCCTTTCCAAGCCATTGTAATCAACTACCGCAACCCATTTCTGTTTGGGTATGGCGTAGGTGCCCGCACTACCTTGCTCGGAATGTATGGTAAAGTAGATGTAGCCTGGGGTGAGGAAAACTTTGAGCGGAACGGACCGAAAGTTTATATCTCTTTGGGATACGATTTTTAATAATATCCATTTGTACTTTACAAAAAAGGCTACCGCTCAGGTAGCTTTTTTTTGTAAGTGAAAATATTATGATTAAATAAACAAAAGCCCCGACTGGTTTTCCGGTCGGGGCTTTTGTTTATTTAACCGCTTGCGGTGTCTTTTTTTATTTTATTTAAGCTGTTACCGTTGCTTCCAGCAGCGACTGAAAAATCAAGAGCCCGTCGGTATTGCCTAAATCTGGATCAGCGGCGCGTTCCGGATGCGGCATGAGGCCAAATACATTACGCTTGTCATTGCTGATACCTGCGATGCTTTCGAGGCTGCCGTTGCAGTTGGTGTCCTTGGCTATTTCGCCAGCCGAGTTGCAGTACCGAAACATAATTTGATCCTGATCCTTTAATCGTTGCAGCGTATCGGCATCGGCAAAGAACCGGCCTTCGCCGTGGGCAATGGGTACTTTATAAGCCTGACCCTTTTTCAACAACCTGGTAGGTAATAAATCTATGGTTTCCGGGCGAATATGCACATTGCGGCAGATAAACTTCTGTTCGTTGTTTCGCAACAGGGCACCCGGTAGCAAGCCGGCTTCCGTTAAAATCTGGAAACCATTGCAAATTCCCATCACATAACCACCCTTATGAGCATGGGTAATTACTTCCTGCATAATCGGCGAAAAACGGGCAATAGCTCCGGAACGCAAGTAATCGCCGTAGGAGAAACCTCCTGGCAATACGATTGTATCACAGTCCTGCAGGTCGTGATCTTTGTGCCACAACCGGGCTACTGGTTTATGCGAAACCCGCTCTAAAACCTCAATAACATCCTGATCGCAATTAGATCCTGGAAAAATAACTACACCAAATTTCATAGGGCAAAGATAATACTTTCGGGTAAGCGAACGGAATAAAATGCTAAAATAATGATTATTGACCTATGTAAAGCCGACATTGGGTTGTTAAATGAAGAAATGTTTAAGAAAGGCAAACAGATTAATGCCTAAATAGGAACGCGTAATTAGCCGAGCTAAAAAGAGGTATTTATAATTTTGAAACTGTTAAGCCATAATACCTGTACCTTTGTACGTAAATTAACTTAAAAGAACAGGTTGTATGTTACTTTCCATGACCGGCTTTGGCACGGCCCACCAGGAGTCCGAACAATATAGTATTACCATCGACATCAAATCATTAAATTCCAAAGGGCTCGATTTAAGCGTGCGGTTGCCGCGTTTCCTGGCCGATAAAGAACATGAAATTCGTGCCATCATTGGTAAAAGTTTGATACGGGGTAAAATTTCGCTTAGTGTAGATTATACGAGTAATTCGAAAGCAACTAAGGCGGCAAACTCCATAAATCAGGAATTATTACAGCATTATTATACCGAACTCGAAATAGCGGCCGATGCGGTGGGGGCCTCTAAACATGATTTGTTCCGGTTAGTACTGCAAATGCCGGAGGTTATTCAGCAAGGCGCACGGACTGAAGAAGACGATAATCAGCCACCTGTGCCTTGGGAAACGGTAGTGGGTTTGTTGCAGGAAGCCATTGCTGATCTGAACCGTTTTCGTAGCGATGAAGGCAAGGCCCTTACCACCGAAATTGTGTCTTACATCGATCGCATCCGGATTTTTTTAGCCGATATTGATAAGTTTGATCCGGCCCGGGTGGAGCATATCCGGGAACGCATTCGTACGCATCTAAGCGAAATTAGTGGCTCGGAACAATTTAATCAGAGTCGTTTTGAGCAGGAAATGATTTATTTTATCGAAAAGCTGGATATTGCGGAAGAAAAGGTGCGCTTAATTAACCACCTGCATTATTTTACCGAAACAGTTTATCTACCCGAACCTACCGGTAAAAAGCTGGCTTTTATTTCGCAGGAAATTGGCCGCGAAATAAACACCATTGGTTCTAAAGCCAATGATGCCACCATTCAGCACTTGGTAGTCGAAATGAAAGAAGAATTGGAAAAAATTAAAGAACAGCTAAATAATATTTTATAGCGTAAACCAGCCTCGTATATAAAAGTTCGTGTTGATTTGAAGGCTTAAAAGAAAACTGCAGGATAGTAAAGCGCAATTCTTACAGCATACTCCCGAATATACGATAGCGCAAAGCCAGGTTAAACACCAGTAGGGCAAGTACCGAACCAATGCTATTGCTTAAGATATC
>JAQBNV010000007.1 GCA_028288395.1 Adhaeribacter sp.
CCGGAATTATCGGTGTGACCTTCTACAATAACGTTGGTATCGCCATACTTTTTCAGGGTCTCGGCTAAAGTATTAATATCCGTAATAGAGTTTGGCTGTAATTCCGCAGAATTGGTATTAAACAGAATACCGGAAGAAAAAGTAATTTTAATACCTTCTCCTACGCGTTCGATCTTCGCATTTTTCATGTCTTTGCGCAGTTCTTCGGCTTGCTTATCCATCCGGCGGCCAATAACCGCCCCCGTCGTACCACCTACGGCAGCACCAATAATAGCGCCGGCAGCCGTGTTACCAGTAATCTTACCTACTACGCCACCCAATACCGCACCGGCACCAGCTCCGATTAAGCCACCCCGGCGAGTCCGGTTCTTATACTTCTCTTCTTCCGTTTTTTTAGTGGTAGAATCGTTAGAAGTACTATATGGGTTAGAGGATTTACAGGCCGAAAAGAGGATAACGAAAGCGAAGAAAAAAGAGAATAAGCCTTTAGAAATTTTCATAGTGTTAATTTTTAAGTTAAATTTTAGAATTTAGATTCCGAATAATAATACTGTTAATGGTTAAAAATGTTTGTGTTATATAGGCTGTACTTTATATTAAGTCTTTTCAAAATCCGGGCCAGAATATATTTTATCTAAATAAAAGTTTAAACCGCCCAAACTCCTGGTCCAGCGGCACCAGGTTACACCAATACCCAGGCGGGCTGAAGACCAGTCCTGGCTTTATTAAATATGTCGATGTGGTAAAATATTGGGTCAGGCTTTAATGGTTTTTTTGCGGGCGGGGCTGTTCGTTTTGGCCGGTGCTGCTTCTGTGGGCTGCAGCATGGTTATCAAGTCGGTAAGTCTTTGTTTTAATTCTTTGCGGTTTACGATAAAATCAAGAAAACCGTGTTCCAGTACAAATTCGGCACTCTGAAATCCTTTCGGCAGCTCCTTGCCAATGGTTTCTTTAATTACCCGCGGACCGGCAAAACCAATCAGGGCACCCGGCTCGGCTATATTAAAGTCGCCTAACATGGCAAAAGAAGCAGTAACGCCGCCAGTAGTGGGGTCGGTTAATAACGAAAAATAAGGAATGCCTTCTTCGGCCAGTAAAGCCAGCCGGGCCGATGTTTTGGCCATTTGCATTAACGAGTAACCAGCTTCCATCATGCGGGCTCCGCCGGATTTAGAGATCATCAGAAAAGGATATTTGTGCACCCGGGCAAAATCAATAGCCAAAGCAATTTTTTCGCCAACTACCGAGCCCATCGATCCGCCGATAAAACTAAAATCCATACAGGCCACTACTAGGTTTAGGCCATTTATATGGCCGTGTGCCGTCCGGACCGCATCTACCAGATGGGTTTTTTCCTGGGTTGCCGCAATGCGCTTGGGGTAAGGCTTGGTGTCGACAAACTGCAGGGGATCCGCAGAACTTAACGTAGCATTAAGCTCCTCAAATTTATTATCATCAAATAAGGCTTCAAAATATTCCGCCGAATTGATTCGCTCGTGGAAATCACATTTGAGGCAGGTATATAAATTCTTTTTATGTTCTGTTGTATTTGTAACTTCTTTACAACAAGGACATTTATACCAAAGTCCGTCAGGGGTTTCCTTCTTCTGCTCGGTGGGGGTTACAATACCTTTTTCTACTCTTCTAAACCAAGACATACAAACTTTCTTTTACAAACGTAAAGTTAATTTTCTAACTAAAAACAAGTTGTATCGACCGCCATATAAATTACCGTTGGGTAGTTATCCGGCAATGCCTACCCGTTTTCTTTTAGCAGGCCGCAAATATACATCATTTTTTGGGAGCCCAAATATTCTATTACCGGTAATTTCAAAACGATTTTTCCAGTGCCCCTCATCTTAAATTGCCAATACCTTTCTCTATCGGTTAAGCTGGTATTATTAAGCCCTTTTTTGATTATAACGTTGGTTAAACCAGATATCATACAGACAGGGAGCCTAATTATTTTTCGCTTTATTTTATTTAAGCGCTGTCGCCTAAGAGGCTTCGGCGCTTGTTTTGCTGAAAAGTAAATTTGCCGGGTAAGGTCAAAATCCTAAATATGGCTTATACTTACTCCTTTAATAAGATCTAAATTATAAATGACGCCTTTTCGCCCACGCCTGGAGCCGAACTTAGTAAAGTAATATTAATAGCACTTGCGCAAAGCTGCCCTGCCCGTGTATTAGTGCCGGCCTATTAACCGCAATAATCATTAAAAAAGGTTCTCTTTAGTAAACTATGCCACTTTTGGCAAAAGTGCCATCAATAGGTTTAGATAAAATATATTAAACGCTTTGGGAGGCGACGAAGATGCTTATATTTGTATAGTTAATTAATATTAAAAACACTATGTCCTTTTTACCTCTCCGCAAAATCTTCCTATTGGTATTATTTACCTCTTTATTGGCTTCTTGTGTAACCAAGAAAAAGTACGACGATTTGAGTGCTCGCAAAAGCAAACTGGATCTGGATATTGCCGCCTGCGAAAGGGCCATGACCCGCACACAAGCCGAGCAAAAATCGCTGGAAGAAAAATTGGCCAGTTTCCAGGCCTCGAATCAAAAACTGATAACCGATTCTATTGAAACCGGCGTATCGCTGCGTAGAACCCGGAAACTTTATAATGAGCTGACCGCCACTTACGAGAAATTAATTAACAACCACGATAAATTATTGTCGAACAGTACTTCGGAATCTTCTCGCTTATCCGGCGATCTGGCCCGGCGCGAAGTAGAATTATCGGCCAGTAAAAACCAAATCGACAAACTAAGTGCCGACCTGAAAACCCGGGAAGAACGACTAAGTGAGATGGAACGCGTTTTAGCTGAAAAGGACAAAGCCGTTAATGCCTTACGGACCAAAGTAAGCAATGCTTTATTAGGCTTTAAATCCAATGATTTATCAGTAAACGTGAAAAACGGCAAAGTATATGTGTCGTTGTCGGAGCAGTTACTGTTTAAATCGGGCAGCACCAAAGTAGACCCCAAAGGGCAGGATGCGCTCCAGAAATTAGCCCAGGCCTTACGCGATCAGCAGGAAGTAAATGTAGTGGTAGAGGGCCACACCGACGATGTGCCCGTATCGAAGGGAACCGTAGGCATGAAAGATAACTGGGATTTAAGCGTGCTGCGCGCCACCGAAATTACCCGCATTTTAACCACTGCCGGGTTAACGGCCGAGCGGGTTACACCTTCGGGACGCTCTAAATACGTACCAGTAGCCCAAAATACTTCTGCCGATCAGCGCGCTTTGAACCGCCGTACCGAAATTATCCTGACGCCTAAACTCGATGAGTTATTCAAGATTCTGGAAAAAAACTAATCCGGCAGTTAGGTCAGGAGCGGTCTATCAGCATTTATTTTTTCATTAATAAGAGATAACCCAAAAATTAACGGGGTGATCAAGATAAATGCTAAACACCTGAATTATAATATTAATATCTTAACCGGAACGAATGAAATATTCGCAGTTTTTGCAACTGGTAAATATTCCCGATAAATTTTATATTCATTTAGAAGACTTAAATTATGAGAAATAAATCAGCTGCCTGCCGTATCCTGCTATCGTTCTTCCTGTTGCTAGTGGTAATTGGTTGTGATGCCGAAGCAAAGCCAGCCCGGGAAGTACTGGTATTTAGCAAAACGGCTCAGTTCCGGCACCATACCGGTATTGCTGCCGGAATAAAAGCTATTCAACAGCTCGGGCAGGCCAACAAATTTGCCGTAGATGCCACCGAGGACGCGCAGGTTTTTACTCCGGATAATTTAAAACAATATGCGGCGGTAATATTCTTAAGCACCACCGGCGATGTACTGAATGAAACCCAGCAACAAGCTTTCGAAAAATATATTAAAGCCGGGGGAGGTTTTGTAGGCATTCACGCGGCCGCCGATACCGAATATGAATGGCCCTGGTACGGTGAACTGAATGGCGCTTATTTTGGCAGCCACCCCCCGGGCCAGCAGGAGGCCCTTTTCCGGGTAGTAGACCCAAACAATATCTCAACCCGCCATTTACCCCGCGAATGGCGAAAGACCGATGAACTCTATAATTTTAAATGGATAGCTCAGGGCTTAAACGTTCTGCTTTCCATCGACGAAAACAGCTATAAAGGTGGCAAAAACGGCGCATATCATCCCATGAGCTGGTACCGCAACTTCGACGGTGGCCGCACTTTTTATACCGGCCTGGGCCACGATGAGAAAACCTTTGCCGATCAGCTCTTTTTAACGCACCTGCTCGGCGGCATCGAGTACGCCATGGGTGCCAAGCCCACCGCCAAACTAAAATCCTGACCCGCACCTTTTTCGCTTTTCCACCACCACTTTAATGATGACTAATATTAAACCCCAGCTCTTAAGCTTGGCTGCTGTAGCGATGCTGGTTTTTACCTGCAGCCCGCCGCCGCATACCTCCCAGGATTACGCTTCCAACCAGCCCGATTTTAATCCCCGTCCCTCCCCAGCTTATTTATCTCCGCAGGAAAGCCTTAAAACCATGAAGGTGCCTAAAGGATATCGCCTGGAACTGGTAGCCAGCGAACCCATGATAAAAAAACAGGTAGCCATTGCCTGGGATGGCAATGCCCGCCTGTATGTAGCCGAAATGCTGATCTATATGCAGGATGCTGATGCGGGAGGCGAACGGCAAGCCCGCAGCCGCATATCTTTGCTGGAAGATACCGACAACGACGGCAAAATGGATAAGAGCTCGATCTTCATCGACAACCTGCTGCTGCCCAGTATGTTGCAGTGCGTCGACCAGGAACTTCTGGTAAATGAAACGAACAACATTAATATTTATAGTTACCGCGATACTGATGGCGATGGCAAAGGCGATCTTAAAAAGCTGGTGTATAAAAATGATAAGTACGATGTAAACGACGCCAACATGGAGCACCAGCGGAGCGGCCTGGACTGGAACCTGGATAACTGGATGTATATCACTTACGACCCGGTGCGGTTCCGGTATACCAACGGCACCATGCGCGTCGATACCATCACCAGCGGGTCCGGCGGGCAGTGGGGCGTAACCCACGATAGTTATGGCCGCATTTATTATTCCCGGGCTGGCGGGGCCCACCGAAATATGCGGAAGCGAAACCCGGAAATTACTTTAAAATTACTCAGCTGTTTCCGCGGCTTTTAACCGCTATTTAAGTATTTTTCGAGTCAGAAAAGAAACAGGTAATCCTGGTTAAAAAAGATAAGTATGTTAAAAATTTCATTAAGCCTTTTTTATATTTTATTTCTACTTTTTGGCCTCGGCCAAAAGGAAGGTCCAGCGAAACTCCAGGCCAAAATTAAAGGCCATAGCAGTACTAACCTGAAAAATGCTGCTTTGCCTGCCGTAGCAGCAGATGGCCCGGAAGAGCTGACGATCACGAACTTTGCTGGTCCGGACCTGACACCCAGCCCGGCTTGCCTGGCGGTAGCTGCCACCGGCGAAGTATTTGTCGGCGTAGACATGATTGGTTCTTTAGGCAAAACGCCGGGGAAAGGCAGTATTGTGAAACTTATTGACAGTAATAACGACGGTAAAGTAGACAAACACACCAGTTTTGCCATGGTCGATAACCCGCGGGGTATTATTTCGCTCGGCGACGAGGTCTTTGTTTTACATACTATCTTCTCAAAAGAAACCGGAATAGCTACCGGTATGGATCTCGTGGTTTTTGAAGACAAAAACCAGGATGGTTTGGCTGACGGTCCGTCTAAACCGCTTATCCAGAATATCAGTTCTCCTAAATTTCTGCAAAGCCGCGGTACCGACCACGCCACCAACGGTATCCGGATGGGCATTGATGGCTGGATATACATTGCCGTCGGCGACTTCGGTTTTCATGATGCCGTAGACCGGTCTGGTAAAAAAATAACTATGCTGGGCGGTGGCATTGTGCGGGTACGGCCGGACGGCACCGAAATGGAAGTTTATACCCACGGCATGCGTAATATTTACGATGTGGCTATAGACCCTTATATGAATATTTTTACGCGGGGCAATACCAACGACGGCGGGGGCTGGAATATTCGTTTCAGTCATCAGATTCAAACTGCCGAATACGGGTATCCAGTGCTTTTTAAACATTTTACGGATGAAATTATTCCGGCCCTCGTAGATTTGGGGGGTGGCTCCGGTACTGGTTCTCTGTTTATGGACGATGCGACCTGGCCTGCGAAATACAACAACGTTCCCATGATGGCTGACTGGGGAAGAAGCCAGCTTTATATTCACCGGGTTACAGCAGATGGCGCCGGCTTTAAACAAAAAGAAGAAGAGTTTATTAAACTGGCCCAAATCACCGATTTAGATATTGATGGCTCCGGCCGGGTTTACATGTCGGCTTGGGATGGTGCGGGGTACTCGGGTAATCCGGGCAAAGGATTTGTAGTGCGGGCAGTGCCCAAAGACTGGTCTTATAAAGCTTTTCCTAACCTCAAAAAAGCTTCTTTTAACCAACTGGTAAGTTTATTAAAATCTGGTAGTGCGGTAGCCCGTTTGCATGCGCAGCAGGAACTCATTTCCCGTTCGGGCAAAAAGACGGCCAAAGCGGCCTGGAAAATTGCCGCCGATCGTAATCTCACCCTGCCTATTCGGGTAGCTGGCGTTTATACCTACGCGCAGGCTGCCGGTGAAGACGGCACCAAAAATTTATTAAAACTTACCCGGGAAGCAGTTATGCGGGAGTTTGCCTTAAGGGTCCTCGCCGATCGCAAAACCCGCCTAAAAGGCGTTCCGGTAGAACCTTTTGTGCAAGGATTGAAAGACCCATCAGAACGGGTACGGGTAGCTGCCAGTGTAGGATTAGGCCGCTTAGGTCGCCAGGAAGCAGCGGCAGCTTTGTTAAAAACAGAAGTACCAGCTTCGTTCGTGGTACCCGCCAAGGGCACCGAAGGACCGCATGCTACCCCAAATTCAGCTATTATTCCGGCCCATATTGCGGTGCGGGCATTGGTAGACCTGAAAGCTGTTGATGCTTGTGTAAGCGCTATTGGCACTGAGAATTCCACCCTAGCCTTGTGGGCATTGCGTTACCTGCACGAGCCAAAAGCCGTGGATGGCTTAATTGCGGCTTACCAAGGAGCGAAAGACGAAAAGCTTAAAAAAGAAATATTAACTACCTTGTCGCGCCTTTATCACCAGGAAGCCCCCTACGATGGATCGTGGTGGTGGAGCACCCGGCCTGATACGCACGGTCCTTATTATAAAGGAATTACCTGGGCTGCTTCTCCCAAAATTGAAAAAGTACTAAAAGAAGAATGGAACAAAGCCAATGCGAGCGGAAAACAGTTTTTTGCGGATCTGAATACCCGGCACCGGATGGGCATTGCAGAATTTGGCGGTGATGAAGTGGTGGCCGCAAAAGAAGAAATTAAAATCGACCTCGAAAAAATCAGAAACCAGAAAGGCCAGATTGGAAAAAGCTCGATTGAAGATGTAATGCTGGCAATGGCCAAAATAAAAGGAGATGCGATTAAAGGCAAAAGCTTGTTTACGCAGCAGGGTTGTATTGCCTGCCACAGTGTTAGCAAAGGCGAGACCATGAAAGGTCCGTTTATGGGTCAGATTGGTTCTATCATGAACCGGGAACAAATTGCAGAGTCCATCCTGAAACCCAACGCTTCTATTTCACAAGGCTTTGCGACGGTGCTCATTAACGCCAAAGGCGATAAAAGCTACATGGGTTTTATTTCGGAAGAATCGGCTGATAAAGTGGTAATGCGCAATATTGCCGGGGAAGTATTTACCATTAAAACCAGCGATATTCTGAAGCGCAAAGAAATGGAAACTTCTATGATGCCCGCCGGCCTGGCTAATTCCTTGTCTTACGAAGAATTTGCATCTCTCATTACCTTCTTGTCGCAGCAGAAAAAATAAAGTTTAAGCACAAAGCACTGCCGGAAATTACAGAAAGCACCTAAGTTTTATAGTAAAATATGAAGCTTAGGTACTTTCTGATTTTATAAACTAAACATTTATACCAAATCGCATGAACAAGCGGCTGGCCATACTGCATGTAACTTAAAGCCGGTAGGTTTCAAAACCTACCGGCTTTGCTTCACTTTTTAGGTCAGCTTTACGGCAGGTTGTAAATGTGAAATGGTATTATTAGTTAAGGCTGGGCAAAGGCTGGTTTTTGTCGTTTTTCATTCCTGTAGCCGCCGCTACCCGGCTCGCTGCAAAAATTAAAATTCCTTTTCGGGACTATGGAGATTAGAATTAATATACAGGTTAGTTTGGTGGGGCGCCATATAATCGAGCAGGGCATAAATAAAGGTTGCTACGCCGGTCATTTCTAACTATTTCTTCTACCGTAGTAAGCAAGACGTAATAAACATTATTTTCACCATACCACCTCGCAATATCTCCCTCTATTAGTTCCAATCCCACTGCTCCTAATACAAAAAGGAATCCCGACAATAAAATTAAATTTCAAGTTTTTCCTGGCAGTGCCAGCACAAACCGAAAAAAATATATTACCACAACTAATACAAAAACAGAATAAGGAATAACCCAGGTAAGTACTTAGACGAAATTAAGTATATATTTTTGACCGATGTTATCAAGGACGTGGTTGAGGTTAGATTGCAAATTTTGCCAGGATAAGAAAGCCTCAAAATCGAGCCATTGGTACTTTATTTTCTT
>JAQBNV010000030.1 GCA_028288395.1 Adhaeribacter sp.
GCCTACTGAAAGAAAATTTCCCCGAAATAGAAAAAGTGGTTACCAAAATTGGCTCGGCCGAAGTGCCCACCGAACCCAATCCCGTGGAGTTAGGCGATATGATTGTGGTGCTGAAAGACCAGAGCGAATGGACGAGTGCCAAAAACCGGGAAGAGCTGGCGAATAAAATTTCTGAAGTATTGCAGGAGAATTTGCCGCAGGCCTCTTTTGGGGTACAGCAGCCCATTCAGATGCGTTTTAACGAATTAATGACCGGTGCCCGCCAGGACGTGGTGGTAAAAATATACGGCGAGGATCTGGATACGCTGGCAGTATATGCCGACAAGCTCGGCAAGCTAATCCGGCCGGTTGCCGGGGCCGAAGATTTATACACCGAAAAAATGACCGGCCTGCCCCAGATTATCGTGAACTATAACCGCGAAAATTTAGCAAAATACGGCTTAAGCATTAACGAGGTAAACCGCACCGTAACCGCGGCTTTTGCCGGGGAAGAGGCCGGCCAGGTTTACGAAGGCGAAAAACGATTTTCGCTGGTGGTGCGCCTGGATGAGCAGGACCGGAAAGATATTACCGATGTGCAGAATTTATTTGTGAGCAACAAAGCCGGTTTCCAGATTCCGCTGCACCAGCTGGCCAGCGTGGAGATGAAAGACGGCCCGAACCAGATTCAGCGGGATGGCACCAAGCGGCGCATTTCGGTAGGTTTTAACGTCCGGAACCGCGATGTGCAGAGTATTGTGGATGAAATTCAGGGCAAAGTAGATGCCGGACTGAAGTTGCCGCCCGGTTACTCCATGACCTACGGCGGCCAGTTTCAGAATTTAATCGAAGCCAAAAGCCGTTTATCGGTAGCGGTGCCTTTGGCGCTGCTCCTGATTTTTGTGTTGTTGTTCTTCGCTTTCCGATCGGTTAAGCAATCTATTTTAATATTTACCGCCATTCCGCTTTCGGCCATTGGGGGCGTGTTTGCTTTGCTCTTCCGCGATATGCCTTTTAGTATTTCGGCGGGTGTGGGTTTTATTGCCTTGTTCGGCGTGGCGGTGCTCAATGGCATTGTGCTCATTGGCTATTTTAACCAGTTAAAAGAAGGCGGTATGACCAATATTGAAGAAATAATCCGGAAAGGAACGGCCGCGCGGCTCCGGCCCATCATCATGACGGCTACCGTGGCTTCGCTGGGTTTTCTGCCCATGGCGCTTTCAAATTCCGCCGGGGCCGAGGTACAGAAGCCGCTGGCTACCGTGGTAATTGGCGGGCTCATAACGGCTACTTTACTTACCCTGGTGGTGCTGCCGGTTATTTATTACTTCTCCGAAAAAGGTGTGCGGGCTAAAAAAGTTCTGGTGGCGTCCATGCTCGTGTTCGGGCCGCTGGTTGTTTCGGCGCAGGACCGCCAGCCTATGCCGCTCGACCAGGTGCTGCAAATGGCCCAGGAAAACAACGGGTTAATCCGGCAAGCGGGGCTGGAAGTAGAGCTGCGTACTGCCTTAAAAAAGACTGCCATCGATTTACCCAAAACTGAAATTGATTATTCCCAGGGCAAACTAAACAGCCCTTTTATTGATAACCGGGTGGGCGTTACGCAGCGTTTTTCCTGGCCCACTACCTGGCAGGCGCAGCAAAAATTACTGCAGGAGCAAAAAGTACTCAGCCAGAAACAACTGCAAACCCGCCAGCACGAACTGAATTACCGGGTAAAAAGCGTTTACACCCAACTGGCTTATTTATTCGAACAAAATACGTTGCTGCAGCGGCAGGACAGTATTTTTAATATGCTGGAGAAAGCTGCCGACGTCAGATTCCGGACCGGTGAAAGTGGTCTGCTCGAAAAAACCACCGCCACTACCCAGCGCCTGGAACTCACCGACCGCATTCGGCAGAACGAGGCCGAGATAAACGTGCAAATGGCAGAATTAAACGGGCTGGTCCAGGCGCCGCAACCCCTGAATATTATCCCGGAAAAGCTCCGGCCTGCCAATATAACCAGCCCCGCGGCACCGCAGGCACTAAACCACCCCTTGCTGGGCGTGTACCAGCAGCAGGTTAGTGTAGCCGAACGGGAGCAGCGGGCCGAAAAAAGCAAAATCAGTCCCGATATTACCCTGGGTTACTTTAACCAGTCGTTGGCGGGTACCTACGAGATAGAAGGCCGGAACCAATATTTTGGCCGGGGCGACCGCTTCCAGGGCGTGGAAGCCGGTATTGCGCTGCCTTTATTTTTTGGCGCCCAGGCCGCCCGCGTAAAAGCCGCCGGCCTGAACAAACAAATTGCCGAAGCCGAGTTGAAAAACCAGAAAATCCAGCTGGGAACAGAACTGAAAGGCGCCCGGGAAAGAGAACAGCGCCTGAGCAGCAGCCTGCAGTTTTACCAGGAAAAAGTATTGGCCAACGCCAACCTGGCCCTGCAACAGGCCGATAAAGCGTACCGGAGCGGCGAGGCCGGTTACCTGAATTATTTACAGGCCGCCGACCAGATGCTGCGCATCCGGCAAAACTATTTACAGTTGCTGCTGGAATACCGGTTAACCATTTATCAATTAGAATATTTAAAAGGTAATTAATCATGAAATCAACCTTAATTATATACGTTTTAGCCGCCGGCTTCCTGCTGGGCAGTTGTGCCGAAAAAGAAAAGCCGGCAGCTACTGCCGCAGCCGCACCGGCCAGTACCTCGGCAGATGCCGTAACGTTAAGCCCGAAGCAGTTGCAAAATATTGGTATTACCCTGGGCAGTTCGCAAAAGCTTAAAATGGGAGCCACCCTGCAGTTATCCGGGGAGGTGGATGTCCCGCCGTCCGGGCTGGTAAATGTGGCGGTGCCCTACGGCGGTTTTCTGCGCAAAACCAGTCTGATGCCCGGCAACCGGATCCGGAAAGGGCAAGTGCTGGCCGTATTGGAACACCCGGATTACGTGCAGTTGCAGCAGGATTACCTCGACACCCAAACCAAAATACAACTGGCCGAGCTGGAATATGCCCGCCAGGAGGAACTAACGCAGGAAAAAGTAGCGGCTCTGAAAAACTTTCAGCAGGTGCGGGCCGAGCTGCAGTTACTTAAAAACAGCCGGGCCGGTTTAAGGCAAAAGCTGCTCATGATAAATATTGATCCCGCCCGTTTAAGCAACGGCGGCATTAGCCGGTACGTAAATATTATTTCGCCGATAAACGGGTACGTGAAAAGCGTAAATGCCAATCTGGGAACGATGATTAATGCTTCCGATATCTTGTTTCAGTTGGTTAATACCGAGGATTTACACCTTAAATTAAATGTATTTGAAAAGGATATTTCTAAACTACAAAAAGGCCAGCCGGTAAAATTTAAATTAGCCAACGACCCCACCGAAAGAACCGCCGAAATTGCCTTGGTGGGTAGAACTGTAGAAGCGAATAAAACAATACCGGTACATGCACACATCAAGCACCCGGAACCGGATCTGTTGCCCGGCATGTTCTTAACCGCTACCATTAAAACCGAAAACGCCGAAGTGACGGCGCTGCCCGAAACGGCCGTTGTACAGTACGAAGGCCAGTCTTTTATTTTTGTAGAAGCAGCTAAAAACCAGTTCCGACGGGTACCGGTGCAAACTGGCATTAAAAACCAGAATATGATCCAGGTTAGCTTACCGGTCGAACTGGAAAATTCAGATAAAATAGCGGTAAAAGGGGCGCATAACCTCCTGTCGATGCAGGCCAATGCCGAGGAAGAGGAATAACGAAGCGGAGAATAAAAAGTAAATAGCCCGGTTTGAATGAAAAGCAAACCGGACTTTTTTTTTAGATAGAGCGATTAATAAAAATATCTTTTCGGCGGCTACCCACATCTTTGGAGAAATATCTGCTGAAAAACAAAAGAGCAAGCATACGAAGGATGCTTGCTCTTTTATTTAAAAATCCGCCTGTTTAACCGGGAGTGGTTGCCGGTAGCCGGGTTACAAAGGATTCTGTTTTAAAATTTCGCTGCCCACAATATCAATCTGGGTTTGCGGTACCGGAAAATATTCATCTTTTCCTTTTTCGAAAGTAGCCCCGTTTAAGTACGTTCTTTTGGCGCTTTCCTTGGCCAGATAGGCATTCAGGGTTTCGGCGGCATTATTCCACCGTACCAGGTCAAAGAACCGGTGTCCTTCCATGGCCAGTTCCAGGCGGCGCTCAAACTGAACGGCTTTCCGGGCGTAATCCTGGCTCGGAAAAGAAGCGTACAAACCAACTTTGTAATTGGCGGCTGGGGTACCATCGGCTTTCGTAACGATGCAGTTATCAGCCCGATCTCTAACCTGATTTACAATGGTTAATGCTTTTACCAGGTCGTTTTCTTCTACGGCTACTTCGGCCCGCATCAAAAGAATATCGGCAAAACGCAGGGCCCGGTAATTATTTGCATTCGCCCGGTTCGACTCAGCACCGGCATTTTCGCCCTGGTAAAAGGTATATTTCATGGAAGTATAAGGTCCGGCAAAAGCCTGATCGCGAATCCAGTTACGGCCCGGATGAAGACCCCAGTTTAAAAACGGAATACCCCGGCGGCCAACTGTCCAGTCTAGGCGCGGATCGAGGTTGCCTTCGTAAGGCACAAAGGGTGCTGAAGAAGCCAGTCCTTCATCGTTCTTTACATCTTCCTGGTTATAAGTATCGAGCAAAGGTAAGCCGTTGGCGTCGGTTTTAAAGGCATTTACCAGATTCTGAGAGGGCTGGTAAAAACCGCAGCAACCACCGGGACCGGCATTATACGGAAAATTTAAATTGTCTCCGTCATTGCCATTCTGACCGCTGCCGCCATCGGCTACCGAGTTCTGGACTTCCAGGATAGATTCGCGGTTATTTTCGGTTGCTATTTTAAAATTATCGTGGTAGCAGCTTACCAACGCAAAAGGTCCGTTATTAATTACATCGTCCAGGAGGGGTTTAGCTGCGGCAAAATCCCGCTGGTACATGTGGGCCTTAGCCAGCACAGCTTTGGCCGTCCAGCTACTGGCCCGGCCGGGTTGCGACTTGGTGGGCGACAGGTTGGCAGCAGCAAATACCAAATCGGCTTCAATATTCGGCCATATATCCTGTTCGTTCCCTACTTTATAATCCGTTACGGTTTCATCTACGTAAGGCACCTTGTTCCACATTTTCTTGGCTTCAAAATGATACCAGGCTCTTAAAAACCGGGCTTCGGCCGTTACCTGTTTCTTTTCGGCTTCCGACATATCGGTTGCTTTTGCCAATAATTTTAAAACGTCGTTGGAACGGGAAACGCCATCGTAGAGGGTTACCCACTTGTCGTTAAAGGCCCCGATATCGGCCTGCCCCTGATAACGCTCAATGGTGGTAATCTGAGCCTGGTCGCCGACATCGCTGCCCTTATAGGCATTATCAGAAGCTACTTCGCCGTAAATCCAGTTGCTGCCCGACGAGGTAAAATTAGTCCCGGAACCTACCCCATCGAGTAAGCTGTAAGCCGCAATAAGGGCTGCATTTACGCCCGCCTGGTTCGTAAGGGTGGCTTCGTTGGCAACTCCCAAAGGCGTTTTTTCCAGGAAATCGTCGCTACAGGAGCTGATTAGCCCGAAGGAAACAAAAGCCGAAACTATTAGTATTTTCCTTTTCATATTATATATCAATTTAATCAATTTACTTTTTATGATTTATTATAAGCCGAAATTTATTCCTATCTGGTACATTTTTGATTGCGGATAATTACCCTGATCTACGCCCAGCACGGTGCTGCCCGGGGTAGAACCCACCGAGGTAATCTCGGGGTCGATGCCGGTATATTTGGTAATGGTGAACAGGTTTTGCGCCTGCACGTAAACCCGGATATTTTCGAGTTTAATCCGGCTTAATATAGTAGCCGGTAAGGTGTAGCCCAGGGTTAGATTTTTCATTCTTAAATAAGATCCGTCTTCCACAAAATAACTGGACGGCTGCTGGCTTCTGCTATCGGTTGAGTTGAGAATGGGCAGCACTGCGCCCGGATTGTTTGGCGTCCAGGATTCGTTCAGCATCCGTAAACTCCGGTTGCCCGCCTGGTTATTAAAGTCGATCCAACGTTTTACCATGTTCAGCACTTCGTTGCCTTGCACGCCCTGGAAAAAAGCCGAAAGGTCAAAGTTTTTATAACCCAGGTTCAGATTTACCCCGTAGGTGAAATCGGGGTGCGGATTACCAATAAATGTGCGGTCGTTATCATTAATAGTGCCATTGCCATCTACATCGCGGTATTTGAACTTGCCCACGGCAGCATAACCCGGATAAGTAGGACTTTCGGCTACTTCGGCGGCATTCTGGTAAATGCCATCGATAACTAAGCCATAGAACGAATATAAAGGCTGGCCTACTACCGAGCGGGTCCAGGTATAACTACGAATGCTGGGACCTAACAACACGGCGCTGGCACTGTTGTTTAATTTAAGCACCTCGTTGCGGTAGGTCGAGAAATTAACATTAATTCCGTAAGTTAAATCGCCGCCCAGTGCTTTGTTTTTAAAATCCAGGCCCAGATCAAGGCCGCGGTTGCGCATTTCGCCCACGTTTACAAAAGGTACCGTGGCGGTTCCCTGGGTAGCCGGCAGACTTACCTGGTACAACATATCAGAAGTTATGCGGTTATACACATCGAAAGTAAAACCAAATTTGCCTTGTAAAATGGTCGCGTCGAGCCCGATATTGGTTTGCGTAGTGGTTTCCCATTTGGCATCGGGGTTGCCAAAGGCCTGGGTATCGAAGCCGGGCGCTACCGAGCTGTTAGAACCCGTAATAGCATAGGAAGATTGGTTCAGCGTAGACCGGTAGGTATTAAAACCATTGTAATTGCCAATTTCCTGGTTACCGGTTGCTCCCCAGCCGCCTCTTATTTTCAAATCATCAAAAAAAGTAAGGCCCGACATAAATGCTTCTTCGGATAAACGCCAGCCGGCGCTAAAGGCCGGGAAGGTGCCGTAGCGGTTGTTAGCCCCAAACCGGGAAGATCCGTCGCGCCGGATAGTAGCTTCTAATAAATACCGGTCTTTCAGGGCATAATTCACTTTCCCGAACAAAGAGAAAAGACCCCATTCGTACCCGCCGCCAGCATTGTTAATACCGGATGCCCCGGCGCTCAGAAACATGTACTGCGGATCTTCCGAGAAAAAGGTCGTACGGTTAGCTGAAAAATCGCGGCCGTTGCCCTGGATCGCTTCGGTTCCCACCAAAACGTTCAGGCTATGGATATCATTTAAAGTTTTTTTGTAATTCAGGGTATTCGACCACGTCCAGGTAATATCGTAGGCATTAGCATTGGTAAGGCCGTTAGCGGATTCGATTTCGGCTTCTTCTAAATCCAACAGGTTGAAATCTACTCGGTTGGCGTTTATGTAATCGATGCCAATGCTGGTTTTAGCCGTTAAATCTTTCAGGATATCTAATTCGGCGTAGGCATTTCCGAAAGCCCGAAAGTTGCTTGTTTTGTCGTTGCGGTTGCGGAATAATTGGGCTACCGGGTTGGTGGCCGGCCCTAAGCCGGCGGCCCTGGTGGCGGCAAAACGCCCGTTAATATCGTAAACCGGTATAATAGACGGAATACGGTAGGCATTCCCGACCGGGTTGCCATCCTGGTTGTTGCTACCACTGGCCGTGCCATTGTTGTTGTAATAACCTTGGTTTTGGGTATAGCTTACCTCCATGTTTTCGCCCACCCTAAACCGGTTTTTAAAACCAAACTCAGTATTGGAGCGCAAGGAGTAGCGGTCGAAAGAAGTGTGCAGCAATACACCATCTTGTTTAAAGTAATTCAATGACAGGGCGTAGCGGCCGTTTTCGCTGCCGCCGGATGCCCCTAAGTTATATTCCTGAATGGCGGCTGGTCTTAAAATTTCGTTTAGCCAGTCGGTACCTTCTTTGTTGGCCCGCACAATCTGGTAAAAGCCGGTTCGGTTATAATTTGTTAAGGACGGATCTACCCGCGGGTCGCCTTCGAAAAGGCCGTAGCTATTGCCACCCAGGATATAATCGGGCACTACCGGCGCAGGGCCGTTGCCATACTGCTGGTGCGAAGGGTTGCCATTAGTTAAGATGCCGGCATTGCGAAGCTGTTGCCAGAGCAATTCTCCGTGTTGCTGGGGATTGATAATTAAGTCTAAATCGAGTTTGCCGGTCTGAACCCCGGTACGGGCATCAAAAGAAAATTTAGGTACTCCGGCTTGCCCTTTTTTAGTGGTAATAATAATAACCCCGTTGGCTGCCCGGGAGCCATAAATAGACGCCGAAGAAGCATCTTTCAGGACCTGCATCGACTCAATATTATTCGGGTTAATGTTGTTCAGCCCACCTTTAGTTGGTACCCCATCAATTACATATAGCGGGTCGTTGTTATTAATGGTACCAAAGCCTCTAATGCGGACGGTAGCTTCTCCGCCCGGCGTGTTGTTGGTGGTTACCGTAACGCCCGGGGCCCGGCCCTGCAATTGCTGGGCAACGTTGGGCGCAGCTACTTTCGTTAGGTCTGCTGCATCCACGGTGGACACCGCACCGGTAATATCCCGTCTGGATTGCGTGGAATAACCCGTTACCACTACTTCGCTCAGCGCTTTCGCGTCCGGGGCCATGGCTACGGCAAGGGTTGTCTGGTTGCCTACTGGTACTTCTTTTACGGAATAGCCAATAAAAGAAAAAACCAACACACTCTCGTTTCCCGGAACGGCCAGATTGAAATTACCTTCCGCATCGGTAACGGAACCTTGGTTAGTGCCTTTAACTAAAATACTTACGCCGGGTAAAGCATCGCCGGTTGTCGAATCAGTTACTTTCCCCGATACGCTCTTTCCCTGCGCATAAACATGGCCCCAGGTGAGGAAGCATAGCGCAACTACTAAAAAGTACCTGTAAAATGTAGTAATTTTCATATGTATTGTGGATTTAAATTGTTAAAAAGGTTTAATATAGACTTGGGATTGAATAAAACGGGAGTCGATAAGCAGCGGAAACTGTCGATTGATTTGCCTAAAAAACAGGCCGGAATAGCTGGCACCGTTTTAGGTTCTAAGTAAACACGTTGGTCCTGGGCAACGAATTCGCAGCACAAAAAAAACTAAGCTGCTATGTTTTAATGAATCCATCTTCATCGATTATAAATATTATTGTATTTGTTTATATGCCAAATACTTATATTGATTATAAATATTTCGCTGATTGGTGGTGGGTATTTTTAAAGGAGCAGCTTGTCTGGCCTGAATGCCTGTTATAAAAAACTATATAATTATATGTTTTTAAAAAAGATTTCTAGCGTAAAATGCTTCGTTTTAGGCTGATAATTTTTACATAAATAATATAAAACTATCTAATAACAAATGCCAGCGCAGTAGAATTTACGGGCAGGGGTTTGCGAAAGTGCACTTTAGGGGGCAGGATTTAAAATCAAAATTTCAAAAAAATCATAAAGTATATATATTGGATATTTCTGGTAGGGGTGAACGAAATTCAGCAGGTTGTTTTTGAATATTTTATAAATTTTAGAAATCTGAATAAAACAGGCGTTTTGGATAGGGGCGATTAGGCAGCAGAAGGTTCTGCATTTATTACATCAGCCTATTTTTACCAGCAAAGGCAAGGCGGGTTTTCGGAGTGATTTAAGCGCGAAATAGGTCATGTATAAAATCACCAAATTCCATCAGCTCTTTTGGCTACTTCCAGAATTACTTTTTAATCTTAAAATCAAAGCCCCGCCCTAATTTAAGAGAGCGGGGCTTTGATTCTATAATTTATTATTAGGCTTACAAGTGCCGGAACCAGTCTTTTACATCATCGACCGAGCGGCCTAATTTAGTGGATAACCGTTTAAACCACTCCTCCTGCCGACCGGAAGAATATTCCAAATCTTCGTTGGTTAAATGGGCGTATTGTTGCCGGGCTTTGTTTTTAAGTTCGTTCCAGTTTACATGCGTTCTTAATTCCTGCATGTCAAACAGATCGTCCCGGCGGTTATAGTAGTGGTATTCCATAAAATTATTTCATTAGGATGATACTATATTGTACGCACCTGACAAGCTAAAAGTTATCCTGGTTTTTATACAATCTGTTATATTTCAAGATTCGTAAAAGGGTCTTTGGGTTTAATAAATTACCTCTAAGTACCAGTTTATTTTAACTTTACCCGCATAATATAATCATCGGCTGTTAAATACAAGACACTTTCATCGGCGTTAAAGGCGCAGTTAGAAGTTGCTTCGCCGGTGCGGATAGTGCCCAGGTGTTGGGCATTTGTGTCAAAAATTAAAATGCCGCCCGGGCCAGTAGCAAACAAATTGCCTTGCCGGTTTACCTTTAAGCCATCGGGCAATCCTTTTTCTTTATTTACCAGCGAAGTCGCATCGTAAAAAATACGGCCGTTGGTAATATTGCCGTCGGGTTGTACGTCGAAGGCCATCCAGATAGCCTTCTCGGGATCGGAGTTGGCTATATAAATGGTTTTTTCATCCGGCGAGAAAGCCAATCCGTTGGGGCGGCTGAGTTCTTTCGTTAATAAATGTAAGGAGCCATCGGCAGCTAACCGGTAAACGCCCTGGAACGGAATTTCTTTCGCCGGATCGTCGGCGTTATGTTCCAGCCCGTACGGCGGGTCGGTGAAATATAGATCACCGTTGCTTTTATAAACCGCATCGTTGGGACTGTTTAACCGCTTGCCTTCGAATTTATCTGCCAGGGTGATATAGTTAGGTGCCGGCTGATTCAAAGGCGCTGCCATGCGGGCCATGCGGCGGTCGCCGTGCTGACACAGCACCAGGCGGCCTTCTTTGTCCAGAATTAAGGCATTGGAGCCAACTTCGCCGCCCCGCTTCGCTTTACCAGTATAGCCCGAAGGGGTAAGGTATAATTTTAAGCCATTCGCTTCGCTCCATTCATAAATTTTATTTGGTGGAATATCCGAAAAAAGCAATTTATTTTGGTCGGGTAGCCAGAGGGGGCCTTCAGACCAGTCGAAGCCTTGGGCTAAAATTTCGATACGGGCATCCGGCGATATTAATTTATTTAAGGCGGCATCTAACCGCTAGATGGTGCCAGTTGTTTTGTAAACAGGTGAGGTTAGGTCTTTTTGTTTTTCTTTCACGGTTATTTCCTCGGGAGCTTTTTGGCGGCACGCGCCCACCCATAATAATCCGGTTAATACTAGCAGACTACAAAGGGAGGGTATCGGGCGCATGTGGTGAAATTTTTGGAAAGCTAAAATATAGCCGAAGTAAGTTAAAAGAATTTGGCCGCAACAAAAATTATTTTCATAAACCTTAATTATTCTCCCGGTACAACAGGTAATATTTTAAATCCGACCGTCTGCTTTTGGCTAATAATCCAGTCGGTTAGGGTATAGGTATTGGCTGGTTACCGGAGCCGGCAAACGTAAGTAGCCTGGTAGTATTTTAACTGGCATTGGCAGCAACCATTATTCTAAACGCTTCTAAAAATTCATCGCCGTAATTTATTCAGTGATTTAAAGCAATCTAAGCGCGAAAAGAAGGTAACAGGGAGGAACTGGTTTCTGATTTTCCTGACTATTCGGCAGTACTTTGGTATCTTACAGCCGGCTTTCGCAGGAAAGTCTAAAATTGATAAACGCAAAATAACCTCGGGGTTAAATATTCAGTTAGTTAGACCGGATAGTAAGCGCAAACACGTATGCAAAAGAATAAAGAAAAGCTTCGGAATATTTTGGCCCAACTGGAAGCTATTGAACAGGAAGCCCGGGAATTAGAAGAAAAATTCAGGCCGCAGGTTAGCCAGGTAGAGCCTTTGTTTCGCGAAAGTACCGTGAACCTGTTGCATTATTTAGCGCTCCGGCGCCACGACATCCGGGACTTACAAGAGCAGCTGGCCCAGTTGGGCTTGTCGTCGTTGGGGCATGCGGAAAGCCACGTGCTGGCTACCTTGCAGGCCGTACGGGAACAACTTGGCTGTTTACTGAACACAGCAGTGGCAGCTAAACCGGTCCTTTCTTTTGATAAAAGTTTTTCCCTGCTCAAAACCCATACCGATGATTTACTGGGCGAACCGGCTGACGGGCGTAACTCCCGCATCATGGTTACTTTTGCTACGGAAATGGCCACCGATTACGAGCTGGTGCGCCAGATGATGGCAGCCGGCATGAACTGTGCCCGCATCAACTGTGCCCACGATGGGAAGGAAGTTTGGGTAAAAATGGTGGAGCATATTAAGCAGGCCGAAAAAGAACTGGGCTTGCAGTGTAAGGTTTTATTCGACCTGATGGGGCCTAAGTTGCGAACCGGTCCTTTACGGCCGGGTCCTCAGTTAGTGGCCGTGCACCCGTGTCGCGATGCGGAGGGCCTGGTGACGGCACCGGCGAAAGTATGGTTATCGGCTGCCGGGGTACCGTCGCCGGTAAAAGTAGATGCGGCCTTACCGTTGGAAGCAGCCTGGGTCCAGCAATTAGCCGAGGGAGATGAACTGCAACTGAAGGATACCCGCCAGCGCAAACGCAAATTATACGTGGTAAGCCGGGAAGCCGACGGCGCAATAGCGCATTTATTTAAAACGTCTTACATCAGTACCGGCACCCGGATTAGCCTTAAGAACCGCCCGGTAACGCAACTTACCAGCGAGGTAGGCGCGTTGCCCGAACAGGAAGTTCCCTTGCTTTTAAATAAAGATGATTTGCTGGTGCTCCGGAAAGAGTTGGTGCCCGGCGAACCGGGCCAGTTAGATGCTACGGGCCACGTGGTGCAGCCGGCTTTTATTTCCTGCACCTTACCCGAAGTTTTTACGCAGGTAAAACCCGGCCAGCCTATTTTATTTGACGATGGCAAAATAGAGGCAGAAATACAGGAGGTAAATAAAAATTCGCTGTTGGTAAAAATTACCTCGGCCGGTAACAAAGGCAGCACCCTGCGCGCCGATAAAGGCATAAACCTGCCCGACAGCAACCTGGGCCTGAATAAACTTACCGAGAAGGACAAGCAGGACCTGGCTTTTGTAGTGAAATACGCCGACATCGTTAACCTCTCGTTTGTAAATCATCCGGATATGGTGGAAGCTTTGCAGGAAGAGTTGCGGAAACACCAGGCAGGTCATGTGGGCATTATGCTAAAGATCGAAACGAAAGAAGGCTTCCGGAATTTGCCGCATTTATTGCTGATGGTGATGCGCAGTAGTCCGGCCGGTATCATGATTGCCCGGGGCGATTTAGCCGTAGAATGCGGCTGGCAGCGACTCGCCGAAGTGCAGGAAGAAATATTGTGGCTGTGCGAGGCGGCGCACCTGCCGGTGGTGTGGGCCACACAGGTGTTGGAAAGTCTGGCTAAAAAAGGCCGGCCTTCCCGGGCCGAAATTACGGATGCCGCCATGGCCCAGCGGGCCGACTGTGTAATGCTGAACAAAGGCCCTTATGTAGTGGAAGCCATCCGGATGCTCGATGGTATTCTGCAGCGCATGCAGAACCATCAGCATAAAAAAGCTTCGATGCTGCGCAGTTTAAGTGTTTCGGAGATGGGCCGTTTTTACGAGGAAAAAA